>DASXLH010000110.1:0-12526 GCA_036496335.1 Acidimicrobiales bacterium | reverse complement strand
CATGGCCGCCCTGGTGACGATGCTCGAGCTGCTGGCCCGGGCCGGCACTCGGCTGTCGACCGTGGTGGCCGGCCTGCGGCCCACCCACGTGGCCCACGAGCTGGTGGCGACCCCGTCGGAGCAGAAGGGCGCCGTCATGCGGGGCGTCGTCGAGCAGGCCGACGGCGAGGTGGTCCTGGTCGACGGGGTCAAGATCCTGTGCGGCGACGGTTGGACGTTGGCCGTTCCCGATCCCGAGCTCTCGGCCACGCATGTGTGGGCCGAGGCGCCCTCCGAGGCCGCCGCCCGCGAGCGGGCCCACCTCGAGGCCGAGCGGGTCCGTCGTCTGGTGCACTGAGCGGGCGCGCCCGATGGGCGAGGCTTCGTCAGCGCACCCTCGCCCAACCCTCGACCTCGGGTCGAGGTGTATCGTGCCCGCCGTGGACGTGCCCGACGACCTGCGCTACACCGCCGATCACGAGTGGGTGCGTCGAGAGGGCACGCAGCTACGGGTCGGGATCACCGACTACGCGCAAGACGCACTGGGCGATGTGGTGTTCGTGCAGGTCCCGGACATGGGGGCCGAGGTGGTCGTCGGTGCCACCGTGACGGAGGTCGAGTCGACCAAGTCGGTGTCCGACATCTACGCCCCCGTGTCGGGCACGGTGGTGGCGGTCAACGACGCCCTTGCCGATGCGCCGCAGCGTCTCAACGAGGATCCCTACGGCGACGGCTGGATCTTCGTGCTCGAACCCGGAGACGGTTCGAGCTTCGACGATCTCCTCGACGCCTCGGCGTACCGCACCCTCGTCGAGGGCTGACGGAGCGCCCGACGTGCCCGACGTCGCCTGCGGCCAGTGCGGCCACCGCAATCCGGCCGGGGCCAACTTCTGCTCGTCCTGCGGGGCGCCCCTCGACGGCTGGGTCGAGGATCGCACGACCTCGTTCGTCGCACCCGTCGACGACCCGGCTCCGCCGGCCGAGGTCGATGTAGCCGTCGCCCTCGACGACCTCGACGCCGGCACCGGGATGCTCGTGATCCGCCGGGGCCCCGGGGCCGGGTCCCGCTTCCTCCTGGGAGAGGAGCTGGTCACGGCGGGTCGCCACCCCGACAGCCACGTCTTCCTCGACGACGTGACCGTCTCGCGCCGCCACGCCGAGATCGTCCGGACGCCCGGCGGCTACCGGGTGCGCGACGTCGAGTCCCTGAACGGCACCTACGTGAACCGGGTCCGGATCGACGGCGACGTCGAGCTCCATCCGGGGGACGAGCTCCAGATCGGGCGCTTCAAGCTCGTGTTCCTGGTGGCGCCGTGAGCGGCCCGTCGCCGGGATCGCCGGTCGAGGGCCCGCCGCCGGCGGGGGGGCCGGAGGGGCAGGGCACCCGCCCGTTCCTTTCGATCGGTGAGGTGCTCGAGTCCCTGAAGGACGAGTTCCCCGACGTCACCATCTCCAAGATCCGGTTCCTCGAGAGCCAGGGCCTCCTCGACCCGGAGCGGACACCGTCCGGCTACCGGAAGTTCTACGAGGCCGACCTCGCCCGCCTGCGCTGGATCCTCGAGCAGCAACGGGAGCACTTCCTGCCCTTGAAGGTCATCAAGGAGCGGATCGCCAACCCCGAGCCGGAGGTCCCGCCCGAGCCGGTCGCCTCCCCGTCCGACACTGCCCCGGCCCGTCCCGAGGCTGCTCGACCCGTGGGTCCAACCGTTGCGGGCGCCGGCGCCGGGCCCTTCCTGGGTCACTCGCCCCTGACGGCTGGCGCCTCGTCGGTGTCGATGACCCTCACCGAGCTTGCCGACGCCACCGGTCTCGGTGTCGCCGCCATCCAGGAGCTCGAGCGCTACGGCCTCGTCACCGGTCGGGCCGTGGCCGGCCAGGTGTACTACGACGAGGAGTGCCTGCTCATCGGGCGTCTGGCGGCCGGCCTGGCCGGACACGGCGTCGAGGCCCGCCATCTGCGGATGTACAAGACGGCGGCCGAGCGAGAGGCGAGCACCTACGAGCAGATCGTCCTGCCCCTCCTCAAGCAGCGCAACCCGACGGCGCGGCGGCGGGCCAACGACCTTCTCGAAGAGCTCAGCCGCGACGGCGACAGCCTCCGGGCCGCGTTCCTGCGCATCTCGCTGCGGAACCTCACCCAGGGTTCGTAGACCGCTTTCGACCACGCCGGTAGGGTCGGACCGATGGTCGACATGGAGCTCATCGGCGTTCGGATGGAGCTCCCCACCAACACGCCCGTGATGCTGCTGCGGGAGCTGGGCGGCGCCCGCCGTGTCCTGCCCATCTACATCGACCACGTCGAAGCCAGGGCCATCCAGTTCGGGATCGATGCCGTCGTCACGCCCCGCCCGCTCACCCACGATCTGTTCGTCGACGCCCTCGGCGCCCTGGGAACCAGCCTCCAACGGCTGCTCATCACCGAGCTGCGGGAGAACCCCACCGGCGGGACCTTCATCGCCGAGCTCGAGCTGGCCACGCCCTCGGGTGTCCTGCGGGTCTCGAGCCGCCCGTCTGACGGGGTGGCGCTGGCGGTGCGCACCGGCGCCCCCATCTCGGCCGACGAGACGGTCCTCGACCGGGCTGCCGCCCCGGCCATCGACGAGGAGGAGGACGGTGACGACGAGGAGATCGTCGATCAGTTCCGGGAGTTCCTCGACGATGTCAACCCCGAGGACTTCGCCTCCTGACCGACCGCCCGTGCCCCGGGTTCACCGACGGCGCCGTCCGGCGCCCGAGCTGAACCGGACCCTCTATGAGGTCCGCAGCCCAATGGACCGGAAGGCGGCCTCGTGCAGCGCGACGGTCGCCGGATCGGTCGTGGCTGGTGCGTCCCAGACGGCCTCGATCTGACCATTGGGTGTGTCGAGGACGGCGATCTCTCCGATGTCGCCCTGGTTGAGCTCGATCGAGGTGAGGAGATCGTGTTCCAGCATGATGCAGGGGACGTTGCCGGACCCGTTGCAGGCGGCTCCCGCGGCTTCCGGTGGGAGGGTCCCGACGCGGATGGAGACCACCTGGCCCTTCAGTCCTCCCAGGGTGATGGCCTGCGGGGCGGAGACGGACAGGCCGGGCATCGTCCTCAGGTAGGCCAGGTAGTCCGCCGGCATGGCCGTGACGTCTGCTCGGGAGCTGGCGAAGGGCGTGGCGGCCATCTTCGACAGCCATCCCGGGATCAGGGCGATGCTGCTGCCGGGGCCTGTCGCCACGAGCATGCCCGAGCCGTCCCCGCCCAGGATCCAGGGGATGTGGGAAGGCCCGGGGGGAGTCGGTGCCGGGGCCCCGCGCGGGATGGTGATGGCCAGGTCCACCCCGGCGCCCTGTCCAAGGGAGAACACATAGCGACAACCGGGTACTGCCAGGGCGGTCTCCGGCGAAGCGACCTGGCCCGCCGTCGCGCAGCCGGTGCTCGTCGCCGTCGTCGAGGTGGTCGAGGTGGTCGAGGGCGTGGTCAGAGCCGTTGTCGCCGATGCGGCGCGATTCGTGGTGCCGCACGCAGGTGCCAACAGGAGCACCGCGGCGGAGAGACCCACCACGACCAGGCCCCGTGTCCTCGATACGTCCATGCTCCCCCCGGGGAAGGCCCCTTGATGCTTCCGGAACCACAGGTTGTCATGGGCCGGCATCGCGCTCACCATGCAAGACCTGGGCGGGGTGAACCGTGCCCGCGTCCCGTGGAAGCCTTGCGGGCCGTTGACCAACCGACGGCTCCCTCGTAGCATCACAGGGCCGTAATTCAGCCATGGTGATTCCCGCCGGGTCCGTCCGGCTCGCGCAGTGAGGACGACACGTGGTCGAAGCCGTTGAAGAGGGCTACCGGGGCCGGCAGGTCTGCGCCATCGTCGGCATCACCTACCGACAGCTCGACTACTGGGCCCGCCAGGACCTGCTGCGACCCAGCGTGGCCGATGCCAGGGGGTCCGGGTCCCAGCGCCTCTACTCCTACCGGGACATCGTCGAGCTCAAGGTCGTCAAGCGCCTGCTCGACGGGGGTGTGTCGCTCCAGAAGGCGCGCACGGCGGTGGAGTTCCTGCGTAAGAACCTCGGCGCCGACCTGGCCTCGGCCGACCTGGTCCTCGACGGCCCGAACTCCCTGCTGGTCCGCACCGACGACGAGCTGATCGACCTGTTCCGCAAGGGCCAGGGAGTCCTCAACCTCGTCCGCCTCACCTCGATCCCGGGCGAGGTCACCGACGCCATCTCGTCACTGCAGCCGGAGGCGGCCGAAGGCCTCCCGGTCGATGCCGCCGGCGGGGCCTCCGTTGTCGATGCGGTCGACGACCAGCTGCCTCCCAGCTCACTGGCGCAGTAGCTCCAGCTCACCGGTTCGCACGGCTCCGGGAGGGGCCCCGGTAAGGTCGGCGCCTCTGAACGAGCTGCTGCCCACATCGCTGCGCGAGTCTCCGCTGCACGCCGCCCACCTGGAGCTCGGCGCCAAGTTGTCGCCCTTCGGCGGCTGGAACATGCCACTCAGCTACCCCGCCGGGACGCTTTCCGAGCACCGATCCTGTCGCACCGACGCCGCCGTGTTCGACGTGAGCCACCTGGGGACGGTGCGGGTGGTGGGGGCGGCTGCCTTCGAGCTCCTGCAGCGCCGCCTCACGAACGACCTCGGCCGGATCGCGCCGGGACGGGCCCAGTACACCCACCTCCTCGACCCGGGCGATGCCTCGGTCCTCGACGACATCATCGTGTGGTGGGTGTCGACCGACCGCTTCGACGTGATGCCCAACGCGTCGAACACCGACCGTGTCCGGGGAGCCATCGGCGGTGAGGACGTCACCGCCGAGCGGGCGATCCTGGCCGTGCAGGGACCTCGGGCCCGGGAGCGCCTCTCGGCGGTCTCGGCCCTGGCCGCCGAAGTGGCCCGCTTCGACGTCGCCGAGATCGACGTGCTGGGCGTGCCCTGCACCGTGGCCGGCACCGGGTACACCGGTGAGGACGGGGTGGAACTGGCCGTGCCGGCCGCCCATGCCCGCCGGGTCTGGGACGGGTTGCTCAGCACCGGGGTGGCTCCTGCCGGCCTGGGGGCCCGCGACACCCTGCGCCTCGAGGCCGGCCTGCCGCTGCACGGTCATGAGCTCGGCCCAGGCATCACCCCTCTGCAGGCCGGGCTGGGTTGGGTCGTGAACTGGGACAAGGGTCCGTTCCAGGGCCGCGAGCCGCTGGCCCGGGAGCGCGAGAGCGGCCCGGCCCGTCGGCTCCGCGGCATCGTGGTCGACGGCCGCCGCCCCCCCCGAGAAGGCCAGGCCGTCCTGGCCGGCGGCGGCGTCGTCGGGGCCGTGACCAGCGGGAACTTCTCGCCGATGCTCGAGCGTGGGATCGCCCTGGCCTTCCTCCGTCCGGACCTCGGGCCGGGGACGGCCGTCCAGATCGATCAGCGCGGCACGCTCGTCGACGGCCAGGTCGTCCGCCTGCCCTTCGTCGCCGCCGGCGCCTCCACCACACCCGACAGGAAGGGCTGATGGGCCACTACGTCCCGCACACCGACGACGAGATCGCCACCATGCTCGCCTCGATCGGGCTGTCGTCGCTCGACGAGCTCTTCGACGTCGTGCCCGACGCGCTCCGGCTGGCGGCCGGGCTCGACATGGCGCCCGGGCTGTCCGAGTACGACACCGCCGACGAGATGGTCCGCCTGGCCGACCGGAACCGCACCGATCTCGTCTGCTTCGCCGGCGGCGGGGCCTACGACCACGACGTGCCGTCGGCGGTGCGCCGGGTGGCGTTCCGCACCGAGTTCGTCACCGCCTACACCCCCTACCAGCCCGAAGTCGCCCAGGGCGTGCTCCAGGCGCTGTTCGAGTACCAGACGCTGGTGGCCCGCCTGGCCGGCGTGGAGGTGGCCAATGCCAGCCTCTACGACGGCGCCACCGCCTGCGTCGAGGCCGTCAACCTGGCGGTGGCCGCCACCGGGCGCCAGACGGTGTGGGTCAGCGGCGGCGTCCACGACACCTGGCGGGACACGGTGCGGACGTTCGCGGCCGGCACCGGCCACGAGCTGGTCGACGTGCCGCTGGTCGACGGCCGCACCTCCTGGCCGGCGGACGGAGCGCCCGGCGCCATCCTGCTCCAGCACCCCAACAAGCTGGGCTGCATCGAAGACCTGGCCGAGGCCCGGGCGGTCGCCGACCGCACCGGCGCTCTCCTGCTGGTGGCCTTCGACCCGGTGGCTTCCGGCCTGCTGCGCACCCCCGGGTCGCTGGGGGCCGACGTGGTGGTGGGTGAGGGCCAACCGTTCGGGACGCCTCTGTCGTTCGGCGGTCCCTACCTGGGTCTGTTCACCTGCCGGCTCGAGCACGTCCGTCGCCTGCCCGGCCGACTGGTGGGTGAGACGGTCGACGTCGCCGACCGCCGGGCCTACGTCACGACCCTGCGCACCCGGGAGCAGGACATTCGCCGGGAGAAGGCCTCGTCCAACGTCTGCACCAACCAGACGCTCATCGCGGTGGTCTGCGCCATCCAGCTGTCGTGGCTCGGCACGGCCGGCCTGCGAGAGCTGGCCCTGCGTTGCGCCCGGGCCACCCGGGCCACCCACGACGCCGTGCTGGGCATCGACGGCGTCACCCCGATGGCGACGGCGCCCTACTTCCGGGAGTTCGGCATCAATCTGCCTCTCGAGCCCGGCGTGGTGGTCGAGCGGATGGCCGAGGAGGGGTTCCTGGCCGGTGTCCCCACCGACGGGGGGTTGGTGGTGGCGGCCACCGAGCGCCGGACCGCCGCCCAGATCGACGCCTATGCCGACGCGCTGCGAAAGGTGCTGTCATGAGCTCTGCCGCCGGTGGGAAGGCCACCAGCATCCCGCTGATGGGTCGCGACGACGAGCCCACCATCTTCGAGCTGTCCGAACCGGGGCGGGTGGCGGCCAGCTTCCGTGACCAGGGACTTCCGGAATGGACGGCCGAGGAGCTCCTCCCCGACTGGGCCCTGGCCGACGAATCGGTGCACCTCACCGAGGTGTCGGAACGGGACCTCGTGGCCCACTTCACCCGGCTGTCGCACCGGCAGTACTCGGTCGATCTGGGCGCCTATCCGCTGGGCTCCTGCACCATGAAGTACAACCCCAAGCTCTGCGACGAGGCGGCGGCGCTGCCGGGGCTGGCCAACGTCCATCCCTCGGCCCCGGCTTCCTGCACGCAGGGCTGGTTGGAGCTGCTGGCCGATCTCGGCGACGCCCTGTGCGAGGTCACCGGCATGGCCGCCATCACCCTGCAGCCCCCGGCCGGGGCGGCCGGCGAGCTCACCGGCCTGCTGCTGATGCGGGCCTGGCACGAGGCCCAGGGCCGCCAACGGACCAAGGTAATCATCCCCGACTCGGCCCACGGCACGAACCCGGCGTCGGTCACCCTCGGTGGCTACCAGACGGTCACGGTGCCGAGCGACGACCGCGGCCTGGTCGATCTCGAGGCCCTGCGGACGGTCCTCGACGACGACGTCGCCGGGATCATGCTCACCAACCCCAACACCCTCGGCCTGTTCGAGGAGGACATCGCCGACATCGCCGCCGCCGTGCACGGTGTCGGGGGACTCCTCTACTACGACGGCGCCAACCTCAACGCCATCCTGGGGGTGACCCGGCCGGGGGACATGGGCTTCGACATCGTGCACATGAACCTCCACAAGACCTTCGCCGTACCGCACGGCGGTGGCGGCCCCGGCGCCGGCCCGGTGGCCGTCTCGGAGCGCCTCGCCCCCTTCCTGCCCGGGCCGATCCCGGAACGACGCGACGACGGCGGGTTCGGCTGGATGACCCCCGAACGGTCGATCGGGCGGGTCCACGGCTGGCACGGCAACGCCCTGGCGCTGGCCCGGGCCTGGTCGTACATCCTGGTCAACGGGGGCGACGGGCTCCGCCGGGTGGCAGAGGGGGCGGTCCTCAACGCCAACTGGGTGCGTCATCAGCTCCGGGGCCACTACGACATCCCCTTCGACCGACCCAACATGCACGAGTGCGTGGTGTCGGCCACCAACGTCCGCAAGCGGGTCGGGGTGAAGGCCATCGACGTGGCCAAGCGCCTCCTGGAGGAGGGCTTCCACTCGCCCACCACCTACTTCCCGCTCATCGTCGACGAGGCCCTGATGATCGAGCCGACCGAGACCGAGTCGCCCCAGACGCTGGCCGCCCTCTGCGAGGCGCTGATCCGGATCGCCGACGACGCCTCCGACGCCGACCACGACGCGCCCCGAACGACGCCCGTGGGCAGGGTCGACGAAGCTCGGGCGGCCCGGCGGCTGATCCCGACCTGGGACGCCCGCCAGGAGGCATGACGAACCGGGTCGCACGCCCGGGTGGCGACGTCCCGTCCAGCCCGGATGCGGCGTCCAAACCTGGAACCGGGCTCCCGGGCTGCCAGACTGGATCGCGCTCATCGCCCCCAGGGGCTCGATCGACAACGAGCGCAAGACAAGATCACGACCGGAACCAATCAGGAGATCGACGCAATGGCGCTGAAGGTGGGAACTCGACTTCGCAGTGCGGTCTGCACCGCAGAGGTGATGGTGGTCCGGGCGCCGGCCGACGACGTGGCGCTCACGTGCGGGGGCGCCCCCATGACCGAGTCCGGTCAGGAGGCCGAGGGGCTGACCATCGACCCCGAGCAGTCGACCGGTGCACAGCTCGGCAAGCGCTACGCCAACGAGGAGCTTGGGCTCGAGGTGCTGGTCACCAAGGCCGGCGAGGGGACCCTCGGGGTCAACGGCACCACCCTCGAGCTCAAGGGCGCCAAGGGCCTGCCCGCATCGGACTGACGGTTCCCGCCCGGGCGGCGTGACCGACGAACCCCGCCGGTGAGCTGCCTGCGGCTGACGGTCGACACCGCCGACGCCGACCTGGCGTCCGGCGCGCTGTGGGCCCACGAACCGATCGCAGTGGCAGAGGAGGCCGCCGCCGACGGCCGCGTCTCCCTGCTGGCCGGTTTCGCCGATGTGGCGACGGCCGCCCAGGTGGCGGCCGCACTACCGGCGCGCTGGTCGCCGACCCTGGAGGCGGCTCCCGCCGATTCGGAGTGGCGGGATGCCTGGCGGGTCCACGCCGAGGTGATCGTCGTCGGTCACGTCCGGCTCTGGCCCGCCTGGTGGGAGGAGGACGCTCCCGCCTTCGACGGGGTTACCGTGCGGCTCGATCCCGGTTGGGCCTTCGGGAGCGGATCGCATCCGAGCACCCGCATGGCCCTGGCGCAGCTGGCGGACCGGATCGAGCCGGGCGCGACGGTGCTCGACGTCGGGACCGGGAGCGGGGTGCTGGCGGTGGCGGGGGCCCTCCTGGGCGCCTCGTCGGTGACCGCCGTCGACACCGACCCGGAAGCCGCCCGGGTGACCCCGGCCAACGCCGCCGCCAACGACGTGGCCGACCGCATCCGGTTCCTCGACGGCATCCCCGAGGACGGGGGCCCCTTCGACCTCGTCGTGGCCAACATCGGGGCGGCCGTACTGACCCAGCTGGTCGGCGCGGTGACCGCGGCCCGGGCCCCGACCGGCTCCATCGTCCTGGGCGGCCTGTTGATGACGCAGGCCCCCGCCGTGGCCGCCGCCTACCGGCGGGCCGATCCCACCCTGGAGGTCATCGGTACCGACGAGGAGGAGGGCTGGTCGACCCTCGTCCTGGCGTGAGGCCGCCGCCCCTTCCCGAACTCGGTGCGCGAAACGCCAGGTCTTGGCGTCTCGCGCACCGAGTTCAGTACTGGGGTCTGGCTCAGGCCGCCGCCAAGGCGCTGGCGTCGACCACCTCGAGCCGGCGGATGCGGGTGATGTCGGTCGTGCGGTAGCTCGCCACCCGAACGCTCCAGGAGTCGAGGACCGGCCGGCCGAACTCGCCCCGGAAGAAGGTGGTCAGTGGACCCTCCTGCTGGTAGCCGTCGGCGGCCAGCACCAGCTCGCTCTGCCCGTCGCTCAGGATGACCTCGTAGCCCATGTGGCCATCGTGAACCCTGTGGCCTGTGAGGAGCCAGAGGACGACCCTGTGACTTGTCGGTGGATTCCTCCTCCCGGCAGTGGACAACCGTCGGGCCGCCCGCCAGACGCTCAGATCTGTCCCGGATCGCCCGCCCCGAGCCCGGGGTCGGCCCCATCGGCGTGCTCGTGTTCGAGCGCCTCCAGCTCCTCGTCGGGGTCCAGGGGGCGGGTGGCCAGATCGATCGCCACCCAGGTGCTCCAGGCGAAGGAGTAGCCGAGGATGGGAAGGGCCACGGCGATCACGAGGGCGACGCCGGCGAAGGGCCAGATCGACACGTCGTCACCGGTGACGCCCCGCCAGAGCACATAGCCCATGAACACGAGGAACATCAGGCCGAAGGTCAGCGCCATGTTCAGCATGAGGACGCCGGTGAAGGCGCCGGCCTCCCGCACGAACCGGTAGCCGCAACGGGGACAGCGCTCCCGGAGGTGGAAGTGGTCGGCGAAGATGCCGCGGGAGCCACACCGCCCGCAACGCCGGATCAGGCCACGCCCGATGATCAGCGACGGTCGGGCGGATCCGCCGGTCGACGGCTCCACGTCGTTCACGCCGGCTGTCTGGAGCCCGGGGACTCCCCGGCGGCGGCCATCTCCCGGGCGGTGCGCTGGAGCGCCTCGTTGAGGGGGGTCGGGACACCGTGCAGGCGCCCGAGCATGATGATCTCGCCGTTGAGCACGTCGATCTCGAGCGGCGCGCCCCGGGCCAGGCTCTGCCACGTGGAGCTCCCACCCCGGGTGGCGCCCTCGATGTGACCGATGGTCATCAACCGACCCCGCCGGGCGGCGTCCTCCTCCGGCGAGGCGACGTCGATGCCGGCGACACGGAGCACCTCTCGGCCCTCGGCCCGAGCGGCGGCGGCCAGCTCCTGGCCGCCCGATCCGTAGGCGGCATCGGCGGCGTTGCCGAGGTTCATCACCAACTTGGCGTACTTCCAACGGGCCACATCCTCCACCGCCCGGCTGTCGAAGCCGGCCGAGGCGAACACCGACGACAGCTCCCGGGCGGTGTCGTCGAGCCCGCCCGGCCAGCGGCCCACGTCGAGCAGGCCGGGGATCGGTGCCGACCACTGCAGCACCACCCCTGGCTCCAGGTGGGTGGCGGGTTGCATGACGGTGACGCCGTAGACGTCGGCGAAGCGGCGCAGGGCGGCGGGCTCGTTGGCAACGCCGTTCTGGAGGCAGGCGACCGGCAGGGTCGACGGCGCCACCGCCGCCAGCTCGTCGAGGACGGCCACCGTGTCCTGCCCCTTCACGCACAGGAGCACCACGTCACCCTCACGAGGTGCGGCTTCGGCGACGTCCGCCGCGCTCGGTATGCGCAGCACGGCGTCACCGGCGGGGGAGCGCAGCCGCAGGCCATCGGCCCGGATGGCCTGCAGGTGGGCCCCGCGGGCCACCAGCACGACGTCGTGACCGGCCTGATGCAGCCGGCCGCCGACCACCCCGCCGATGGCCCCGGCGCCGACGACGAGGAAGCGGCGGGCCACGCCGCGGACGTTACGGCGCCGCTGTCGGAGGTGCCATTGCCTGGTTGTGTCCAACAGCCCGTAGCCGGCCCAGGACCTACTCTCGCCCGCGCCGACGATCCAGGAGCAGGCCATGCCGAACCGCGTCAACCACGTGAAGCTGATCACCCCCCATCCCGAGGTGCTCAACGCCTTCCTCACCCAGGTGTGCGACATCCCGGAGGGTTGGCCGCTGGGCCCGGCCGGCGACGCCGTCGGCCTCGACGTGCCCCTGGGACCCGGGGGCGACCTGCCGCCGTCGGCCGTGGACGACCGTCGGGTGACGGCCGAGGGCCGCTTCGGCGGCTACATCGCCGGCGACCCGTCGAGTCGCCAGTTCCAGATCCTGGCCGGCCAGCACGCCGACTTCTGGGCGGTGTGCATCTCCACCCGCGACATCGAGGGCGTCTACGAGCGGTGCAAGGCCCGGGGCGTGCCGTGCACGCCGATCACGGTGGCCGACTGGAACGAGCGCGACAACATCGTCAACTTCTTCTGCATCGTCGACGACCTCATGTTCGAGATCATCCGGGTCGAGGCCAAGCAGCCGGCCTGAACCTGTGCCTGCGGTTGCACCGCCGAGCCGCGTGGCCCGGCGGTGCAACCGGGCTCAGCTCTGGAGTGCCTGGAGCAGGTTCTGGGGGGTATCGGCCGGGCTGACCTTGTACCAGGCCCGCTCGACGGTCCCGTCGGTGTCGATGAGGAACGCCGAGCGCTGGATGCCGGTGAACTTCATGCCGTTGGGCAGCTCGACCTCACCCCAGACGTCGTAGGCGTCAGCGGTGGCGTGGGTCGGGTCGGCCAGCAACGGAAAGCCGAGGCTGTACTTCTGGTCGAAGGCCAGCTGGTCCTCGGGCTGGTCGGGACTGATGCCGATGATGGCCGTGTCGCCGACCTGGTCGGCGATGTCGCGCAGCCCGCACGACTGGGCGGTGCAGCCGGGGGTGTCGGCCTTCGGGTAGAAGTACACGAGCGCCTTGCGTCCCTTGAGGCTGGACAGCGAGAGCGTCTCGCCGTGCTGGTCGAGCAGGGAGAAGTCCGGGGCGGCTTCACCTTCAGTGAGCATGCGGGTGGTCCTTGTCGTCGTGGGGGTG
>DASXLH010000109.1:0-1564 GCA_036496335.1 Acidimicrobiales bacterium | reverse complement strand
GCCACTCGCTGTCGATCAACGCCGAGTTCGAACGCCCGATCACGCCGGAGCGAGCCCGTGAGCTGCTGGCGGCGGCCCCGGGGGTGGTGCTGCACGACCTGCCGTCACCGCTGGTGGCGAGCGGCAACGACCCTTCCTACGTCGGGCGGGTGCGACGCGATCCGGGCGTGGCCAACGGCCTGGCGCTCTTCGTGAGCGGCGACAACCTCCGCAAGGGCGCGGCCCTCAACGCCGTGCAGATCGCTGAAGCCCTGCTCGAACGGGGTGCGTTCGCCTGATCTCTCCGGCCTGCCCAGACGCCACGGCCCGGACCGGGAAAGGCCCGGGGGTCGGGCTTCAGGGACAGGTGCAGGGCGTCGCGCCACAGCGGGGGCAGCCGGTGGCATAGCGGGCGGCCGCCTCCTCGAGCGAGAGGCCGAGCTGCCCGGCGAGCGACGCCAGCCAGGCCAGGACATCGCCCAGCTCGTGGAGGCGCTGGGCATCGTCGCCCTTGCGGACCGCCTGAGCCAGCTCGCCCAGCTCCTCGGTGAGCCAGGCGACGGTCGCCGACCGCCCCCGGGCCCGATCACGTTCCCCGTAGGTGCGGACCATCAGGTCCTGGAAGGCAGCCAGCTCCACCGCCGAAGTATGGAGGTGGACTCGGCCCGGGCTGGTCTCGACCGTGCGGATCATCCGGCGGTTCGCCGTCAGTCGACGTAGCCGCCCGTCGCCTCCTCGTGGCCTTCCGCCTCGACGGTGGCCTGCTGGCGGCTCCCGACGCGCTGGGGGAGGGTCGAGCCTCGCCAGCTGCAACCGGGCTCGGTGCACCAGGCCTGCCACCAGCCGCGGCCGCCGCCTTGGCCGCCCATCACCCGGGTTCGATGCCGTCGGGGATGGGGGCCGTCCGAGAGTCCGGGCGTGGCGCTCGCCCGGCCGGAGGTCGCGCCGGATTGCAGCTCGAGCTCGGTGAGGGGGCCCTGGCTCATGCCAGGAAGTCGTCGACCAGCTCCACGAAGCGGTCGAGCTGGTCGTGGTGCACCCAGTGGCCGGCGTCCTGCATCACTTCGTGGCGGGCATCCTTGAAGTTG
Organism: Acidimicrobiales bacterium; assembly: GCA_036496335.1. Taxonomy (GTDB): domain Bacteria; phylum Actinomycetota; class Acidimicrobiia; order Acidimicrobiales; family CADCSY01; genus JAEKLB01. The sequence continues at coordinate 497 of DASXLH010000109.1, read as the reverse complement.
GCCACGATGTCCTCGTCGTCGACCTGGCGGCGATGCCAGCTCTCCGATCCCGTGATGAGCAGCACCGGGCAGTCGATCCGCCCCCACAGGCCACGGGTCTCCTCGGGTCCGAGGTCATGTGGCGTGCCGAGGTGGACGTAATTGTCGAACTTCCAACTGTAGGTGCCGTCTTCGTTTTGGTCGGCGCCGTGGATGGTGAGGTGACGGGCCTGCGCCGGAGACAGGTGGGGATTGGCCTCCTGCATCCGGTGGAAGGCGGCGTCGAGGGACGGGTAGCGACGAGGCGCCCGACCCGCCAGTCCCCGACCGGTCTCGATCCAGCTCCGCAGGCGTTCCGGTGGTGTGGGCCGGTCTTCCGTCGCGATCAGGGGCGGACCGGTTCCTTCGATCACGACCAGCCGCTCGACGTCCTCCGGGAAGACCCCCGCGTACTTCAGCGCCACCGTGCCGCCTAGCGAGTGCGCCACGATCCGCAGCGGCGCCAACTGGAGCTGGTG
>DASXLH010000108.1:0-18476 GCA_036496335.1 Acidimicrobiales bacterium | reverse complement strand
CACCGTCGACGGCCGTGGTGCCGTTCCCGACACGTGACGACCTGGCTCTTGCCTGGGGCGACACGGTGCTGCGGTCCCTGAAGGCCCGGGTCAAGGGCCTCTACGGGAGCGGCCGGTTCGTGGCCGTCGAGGACGACCACGCCGTCTTCGGCTTCGAGAGCGCCACCTTGGGAGAGATGGCCGACCAGGCCCGGCCCGACGTGGAGGCCGCCTTGTCGGCCCACTTCGGTCGGCCCGTACCGGTGCGGATCGTCGTCGACCCGGGCACCGCCGCGGCCGTCCCCGGCGCTCCCGCCGCACCGGTGGCGGAAGCCCACGAGGAGATGCCCGACCTCACCGAGCTGACCGATGCCCCTCCGGACGCCCGCACGCCCATCGACCACCTCCGCTCGGCCTTCCCCGGCGCCGAGCTGGTCGGCCCGGACGAGGGCTGAGACCTCGGGCACCGAGGCCGGTCGACCTCACCGCCGTACGTCGGTCAGGAGCCCGGCAGGGCTCCTCACCGGCGGCGTCGAAGGGCCGACCAGGCCCGCCGCCGCCGAGCGCTCTTTCGCACGACGAGGCCGAAGCTGGTGATCGCGTGTCCCGCCAGGGCGGTCTTGAGGTGGGTCTCGGTGTAGGGCGGCACGTCGACGTGGCGGTCCTCCTCCGTGTCGCCGAGTCCGAAGACCGCCTCGATCTCGTGGCCGTGGCCTCGCAGCCGCTCGATCAGCCCTTCGAGGTCGGATCGGCGGTAGGCCACCGTCGGCCCTGACTCGACGGTGTGCGTGTGCGACGTCACGTCCAACTCGGTCGTGTGCACACCGAGGCCGCCGGGGTCGAGGCACTCCATCGACCGCATGACGAAGTCCTCACCGGCGCCGAGGTCGCCGAGGTGCTCCATGGCACACGACGACCACACGAAGTCGAAACCGGTGAGGTCGTCCGGGACGGCGTTCATGTTGACCGGCCGGAACGTCACCAGCCTCGCGAACTCCTCCGGGTCGCAGAGCCCGGCTTCGTTGATGCGCTCGAGGCTCTCGACGTGTTGGCCGGTGGCCGACCACAGGTCATGGCCGCCGTCCTCGACCGGCAGGTCGGTGGCGAGGATGGCGCAACCTCGCGAGGCCAGGTAGCTGGCCATCGGTTCGGTGCCCACCCCGAAGCCCAGCCCGCGCTTGCCCGGCTCGACCGCACCCCCCTGGTCCAGGGCCTGCAGGATGTAGCACCACTCCCACTGCTTGCGGTGGTACAGCCGGGGCTGGTCGAGCGCCCGTACCCACTCTTGGAAGGGCGCACTGTCGATCTGGGCACGGGTGCAGGCCTGGGACACGACGTGGTCGAAGTTGGGCTGGCGGTCGCTCCGTCGTTCCCACGCCGGGTCATAGATGACGGGGTTGGGAACCCCTTCCGACTGTCCCGACTCGATGCCGGTGTCCTCGAGGCTCTCCCGCACGCCATGGTCGTGCCGGCCGTCGCCGGCGGAGTCGGCACTCGGCAGGGTTGACACCGTCGACATCATGACGTCGATCGACCTGGCGCACCCAGCCGGAACGCGTCGCTCGAAGGACGGACCGCGGTGAATCGTCGCCTCCCACCTCACGCCCATCGGCGCGAGTCCTTAGTCTCGGGGTCATGTCTGATCCGTCGGCCGATGGCCCGCCTGACCTCGGAGCGCTCCTCGATCAGGCCCAGCAGATGCAGCACTCCCTCCTCGGGGCCGACGCCGACCGTGTCTTCGAGGGGGTGGCCGGCGGCGGTGCGGTGAAGGTCATGGTGTCGGCGACGGGTGACTTCCAGCGGGTCACCATCCGCCCCGACGCCGTCGACCCGGACGACGTCGCCATGCTCGAGGACCTGGTCCTGGCGGCAGTGCGGGACGCCAGCACGCAGGTGGCACAGGCCGCCCAGGAGGGTCTCAGCACCATGCTCGGGGGCCTGTTGGGAGGCGGTGGCGGGGGGCTCTTCGGTGACCTGCCCGGCGGCGGTGCGCTTCCGGGCCCAGCCGGCGAACCCGACGCCTGACCGCCGTCGTCGACCGTGTACGCCGGCCCAGTCCAGGACCTCATCGACGAGCTCGGCCGGATGCCGGGCATCGGGCCGAAGTCGGCTCAGCGCATCGCCTTCCACCTCCTCAAGCTGCCCAAGGAGGACGCCCTCCGGCTGTCACGCTCGATCGTCGAGGTGAAGGAGAGGATCGCCTTCTGCACGCGGTGCTTCAACGTCGCCGAGGGTGACCTGTGCGGCATCTGCGCCGACGACCGCCGGGACCCCACCATGCTGTGCGTCGTGGAGGAGCCGAAGGACGTGGTGGCGGTGGAGAAGACCCACGAGTTCCGAGGCCGCTACCACGTGCTGCTCGGGGCGATCAGCCCCATCGAGGGCATCGGCCCCGACCAGCTCAAGGTCAAGGAGCTGCTGGCTCGTCTCGACCCGGAGGGCGTCACCGAGGTGATCCTCTGCACCAACCCCAACATCGAGGGGGAGGCCACCGCCATGTACCTGGCCCGCCTCCTCAAGCCCCTCGGCCTCGAGGTCACCCGCATCGCCAGCGGCCTCCCGGTGGGCGGCGACCTCGAGTACGCCGACGAGCTGACCCTCGGAAGAGCCCTAGAAGGCCGAAGAGCCGTCGACTGAAGTCCACGAACGGCCCGACGACCACGCGAACCCCGAACCGCTCCGACCAACCAACCCAACAACAAGCTGGGGCGAGCCAGCAGGGCCACAAGTGGACCGGCGACGAGTGCGGGCGGCGGGTGGCCCGTACGGAGGGGCCCGCCGAGCGTCAGCTCGGTGGGAGGGAACCGTGAGGGACAGGACCCGCCGCCCGCACGGTCCGCCGCGTCTTCAAAAAGGTCAGGTAAGCGACCGAAGAACCATCGCCTCACCCTGACCGCCTCCGCCGCAGAGCGAAGCAACGCCGAGGCCACCGCCGCGGCGGCGCAGCTCATGGGCCATGGTGAGCGCCACCCGGGTACCGGACATGCCGATGGGGTGCCCCAGCGCCACGGCCCCACCGTTGACGTTGACGACGTCGAGGGGGACGCCCAGGTCGTTGGCCGACCAGACGACCACGGCGGCGAACGCCTCGTTCATCTCGAAGAGGTCGACGTCGCCGATCGACAGGCCGGCGCGGTCGAGCGCCTTGCGGGTGGAGTTGGCCGGCTGGTGCAGCAGCGAGGTGTCGTCCGGGCCGGCGACCGTGGCATAGGACACGATCTCGGCCAGGGGGGTGACGCCCAGGGCAGCGGCCCGCTCAGCCGACATCACCACGACAGCGGCGCCGCCGTCGGAGATCTGGCTGGCGTTGCCGGCCGTCAACGTGCCGGTGCCGTCGCTGACGAAGGCGGGGCGCAAGGAGGCCAGGGCCTCCATGGTGGTGCCGGGGCGGACACCCTCGTCGTCCTCGACCAGCAGCGGATCGCCGCGCCGCTGGGGAACGGAGACGGCCACGATCTCGTCGCGCAGCCTTCCCTCCTTGGCGGCCGCCGCGGCCCGCTCGTGGGAGGCGGCGGCGAGCCCGTCCTGGGCCTCCCGGGACATGCCGCCGATCTTGGCCAGCGACCGCTCGGTCGATTCACCCATCGAGCAGTGCTCGAGGCCGCAGTCGAGGCCGTCGTGGAACAGCGCGTCGTGCAGGGCAGCGTCGCCGGCGCGGAAGCCGGCCCGGGCGCCGGGTAGGAGATGGGGCGCGCCGGTCATCGACTCCATCCCGCCGGCGACGACGATCTCGGCCTGGCCCAGGCTGATCATCTGGTCGGCCCAGGCGATCGTGTCGAGGCCAGACAGGCAGGCCTTGTTGACGGTGGTGGCCGGCACCGACAGCGGCACCCCACCCTTGACGGCGGCCTGGCGGGCCGGCATCTGGCCGGTTCCGGCCAGGATGACCTGGCCCATGAGCACGGCGTCGACCTGATCCCCGGAGACGCCGGCCCGCTCGAGCGCGGCCTTGATGGCGATCCCGCCGAGGTCGACCGCCGACAGGGACGCCAGGGCCCCGGAAAGCTTGCCGATGGGGGTGCGGGCACCGGCGACGATCACGGATCCGGGCATGAGGCCTCCAGGACGGGAGCTCGGGGCGCCTCGGGCGCCCGAGCAGGGCGATTGGTCGGGATGCAGAGCCTACGGCGCCGTCCCCGGACCCCACGCACCCGGCCGGCCCCCGGGCGGGTCTCCCGCCGTAGAGTCGACGCCGTGAGCCTGATGCTGACCGAGATCGATCACGTGGCCATCGCGGTCAACGACCTGGAAGCCGCCATCTCCTATTACAAGGAGGCGTTCGGCGCCGAGGTCGCCCATCGCGAGGTCGTGGAGCGGGAAGGCGTGGAGGAGGCGCTGTTGAAGGTGGCCGACTCCTACATCCAGCTCACGACCGCCACCCGGGAGGACTCCCCGGTGGGCAAGTTCCTCGCCACCCGGGGCGAGGGCGTGCACCACGTCGGCTATCGGGTCGACGACTGCGCGGCGGCCATCGAGGCCGTCCGGGCGGCCGGCGGCCGTCTCATCGACGAGGTGCCCAAGCCCGGATCGCGGGGCACCACCGTGGCCTTCGTGCACCCCAAGGGCAGCTTCGGCACCCTGATCGAGCTCGTCCAGGAGTGACACCCGCGGGCCTCGCCTCCATCGGCTCACGACGGGGGCGTTGACCGTGTCCTGGGAGGGCCCCGGCTTCGTCGATCATCACGTCCACCTCCTGCGGGTCGCCGCCGGGCGGATGCGCGACTACTGCGAGGGCGGGGTCGTCAACCCCGCGGCCGCAGCGGCCTGGCACCGGGCCGTGGCCGATCGGGGGTCGACGCCGATGGACGAGCCGGTGCGGCCCCTCGAGGTCCACGACGGCCTGCGGGGAGCGCTCGAGCGAAGCCTCGTCGACGCCCGCGCCCTCGGCCTCGTGCAGATCACCGAGGCGGGCATGGACGACTGGGCGTACCTGGAGGCGCTGCTCGGCCTCCGGGCCCGCGGACCGCTACCGGTCCGGGTGCGCCTGCTCGTCGCCAGCGGCATCGCGGATCCGGATCGCATGACCCGCACGGGGGATCCGTGGCTCGAGATCGAGGGCGTGAAGTTCTACGCCGACGGCTGGCTCGGCCCCCGCACCTGTGCGCTGTGCTCCCCGTTCTCCGACCGGCCGGACGATCCGGGGGTGCTCTTCCTCGACGCCCAGACGCTGGCCAAGCGGTGTGATCCCTTCGCCGAGGCGGGATGGACGATCGCCACCCACGCCATCGGCGACGAGGCCATCGCCACCGTGCTGGACGCCTACGAGATGGTCTTCGGGAGCGACTGCCGGGACGCAGCCCCCCGCATCGAGCACGCCCAGGTCCTCGACGAGGACCTGGTCCGGCGAATGGCCGACATGGGCGTCGTCGCCTGCATCCAACCGGGCTTCGCGGTGAGCGACGCGGCGTCGGCCCGCCGGGCGCTCGGGCGGGACCGCTTCGAGCTCGCCTACCGGTGGGACGTGCTGCTCGACGCCGGGGTACGGCTGCTGGCGGGGTCCGACCATCCCATCGAGTCCCTCTCGCCGCTGGTCGGCCTCCAACGCCTGACCACCGGCGACTTCGAGGACGGCACCAAGGCCGGCGCCGCCACCCTCGACCTGTCCCGCGCCTTCGACCTGATGACCGATGCGAGCTGCGGCACCGTGGTGCTCACCGACGACCCGTACAAGGTGGGCGAGGACGAGCTCGCCCACCTCGGCATCGAGGAGACCATCCCGATCGGTTGATCGGTCCCTCACTCAGAGCCGGAGCCCCGGAGGCACCGACTCGGGGTTGACCGGGCGGTCGGCGATCACGACGTTGAAGTTGGGGGTCTGCAGCAGGCGGGTGTTGACGCCGAGCTTGGCCAGCGCGTCGCGCAGCAGCGGGACCCGGCCGTCGGTGCGGGGGTAGGCCCAGGCCGGGTGCTGGCTGTTCGCCACCACCTGGAGCAGCGGAACGCTGCGTTGGAACAGGCCGGAGCTCGAGACGATCTTCTCGTGGCTCTCGAACATGAGCCGGTACGACGTCCAGTAGTCGGACCACACCCGGTCGGCCCCGGCCGCTTCCAGCGCCTTGACGTCACCGCCGATGTGGCGGGCCGGATCGGCCCGCATGTCGTGGAGCCCGAACGCCGTCAGCACGGCCAGCACGGCCACGAGGGCAGCCTGCCAGCGTCGACGCCGGGCCAGCCACGCCAGCGTGAGGAAGAGGAACGGCGTGAGGAACAGGGCGTAGCGGCCCTCGCCCACGAACCAGCGACCGGGGAAGGAGGCGTAGATCCAGGGGAACGTGACGAGCCCGAGCAGCACCAGGACGGGCCGGTCCTTGCGGACGACCACGGCCACGACCACGGCCGCGGCCACCACCAGATAGATGGCCGCGCCGCCGACGACCCAGGTGGTGAAGTACGGGCGGCGGAGGTCGAGCACCATCGGCGTGACCTGCCACAGCAGTCGCCCGAGGCCTCGGGCGTACGTCGTGTGCTCGGGCTGCGGCGCGATGTGGAACGAGCTGAGGCGGGTCTGGAGGTTGTGCCAGAGCCAGGGTGAGGCGCCGAGCAGGGCGGCGGGCACGAAGGGCCAGGCGCGGCGCAGGCTCGGTCGCTGGACGACGAGCCAGAGTGCGGCGGGGACGGCGAAGTAGGCGACGGTCGGGGACGTCCACCAGCCGATCCCGGCGGCCAGCCCCAGCACGAGCCAGTCGCGATGGCGGCTGCCCTCCTGGGCGATGCGCTGGGCGGACAGCAGCACGAGCAGCCCGGTCACCATCGCCACCCAGTAGAAGCCCCGGGTCTTGGTGGCGAACCAGATGTAGGGGGTCGGGGCGATCCACACGAGCAGGGCGGCGACCTGCGCCGTGCGCTCGTCGAGGCAGCGTCGCCCGACGCGCCACACGAGGAGGGCAGACACGGCGCTGAGCGCGACAGCGACGCCCTTGAGGGCCACGACCTTGGCTCCCGTCACGGCGAACACCGCCGCGGCCAGAGCCGTCTCGGCCGTGCCGGCGTAGTCCTGGTCCCAGAAGAAGGCGCGGAAGTGGCCGTGGAGCATGGCTCGGGCCGTCATGCCGACCACGGCCTCGTCGCTGTCGAGGTTGCCCAGCCGGCTGGTCATGACCGTGATCCGCATGACGAAGCCGACCACCACGACCACCGCCACGAACGCCAGCCAGCGGCGGTCGTGCGTGTCGTCCGCCTGAGCCGGGACGCCCTCGTGGTGATCCGTCGGGTCGCCGACGGCCGCGTCGAGCGCCACGCTCACATCATGGTCGATCGCCGGCCTCGGGGACGGTGTCACCCAACGCCCTCAGCACCTCGGCCTCGTGGTCGAGCAGCCAGTGCTTCCGGTCGAGCCCTGAGGCGAAGCCGGTCAGCGAACCGTCGGCGCCGATGACCCGGTGACAGGGCGTGATCACCGGGATCGGGTTGCGACCGTTGGCCCCGCCGACCGCCCGAGCCCGGCGGACGTCGCCCATCCGGGCGGCCTGCTGCCCGTAGGTGAGGGTCGCGCCGTAGGGGATCGTCCGGAGGACCTCCCACGCGGCCCGCTGGAACGCCGTCCCGACATCGTCGAGGGGGACCTCGAAGTCGAGGCGCCGGCCCTCGAAGTACTCGTCGAGCTGGCGGATGGTGCAGGCGAGAACGGACTCGGCGGCGGCACCGGCGGCGCCGTCGGAGGACGTCCCCGCCGATCGGCTGTCACCGGCAGGCTGCTCCGCATCGTCGTCCCATCGGACGGCGCGCAGGCCTCGCTCCGAGGCGATGACGAGGACCGGGCCGAGAGGGGTGTCGGCGGTGGTCCGACGGAGGATGGCGTCACTGGTCATCGATGCTCCTTGCTCGGGGTCGGGGGGTCGTCGCCGGCGTCGAGCGAACCCCACAGGTGGTGGACGGCGTAGGAGCGCCAGGGTCTCCAGGCGGCGGCACAGACGGCGGTGGCCTGCGGGTCGATCCTCGACCCCGGGGTCCCGCCGCCCAACCTGGCCAGCGCGGCCCGCACGCCGAGGTCGCCGGTCAGGAACACGTCCGGATGGCCGAGCGCCCGCATGACCACGTAGTCGGCGGTCCAGGGTCCGATGGAGGACACGGTCAGGAGCTGGCGCCGGAGCTCGTCCGGGTCGGCACCGACGTCGATCACCAGGTCCTCGTCGGCTTGGGATCGGGCGCAGTCGACGAGCGCACGCGCCCGCCGCCGGGGCATCGGGAGGGTGTCGGGGTCGAGCCCGGCCAGGGCCGGCGAGGTCGGGAACACGACGGTGAGGTCCGCTCCGGGCGGGTCGGCCGGCCGCGACCGGCCAGGCGACTCCGTGTCGTCCCGGCCCACGAGCGCCGTCGGCAGGGGCGTGCCGAACGCCGCCGCCAACCGTCCGGCCGTCGTGCGGGCTCCCGCCACGGACACCTGCTGGCCGACCAGGGCCCGGACCAGGCCCTCGGCGCCGTCGGCGAAGCCAGGCGCCCGCCGGCCGGGGTGGGCGGTGACGAGGGGGCCGAGGAGGGGATCGGCGCCGAGGGCGGCGTCGACCGCCACCGGGTCGGCGTCGAGGTCGAGCAACCGGCGGCAACGGGTGACGGCGGTGGTGAGGTCCCGCCAGTCAGCCATGCGCAACGAGCACCGCACGAACCGGTCGCCCGGCTCGGCGACCAGCTGCACCACCGCCGGACCGTGGGGCAGGTCGAGCACGCGGCTGAAGCCGACGCTCCCGGTGGGCGAGCAGAACGACCGCTCGACCCCGGGGATGGCCCGGGCGGCGAGAAAGGCGAACGCGGCCGGGGCATCGAACGGGGCCCGGAACGGCAGTCGGAGTGACAGCCGGCCGTGGTCGCCGGGAAGGTCCGCCCGGCCCGCCCCGGTGCCGGCACGGCCGCCCACCGCACGTCCCGCCTGCTTCACCCGCAGGCTCGACGGCGAGTCGGCGAACACGGCCCGCACTGTCTCGTTGAACTGCCGCACGCTGGCGAAGCCCGCCGCGAACGCCACGTCGCCGAAGGGCATGGTCGTCGTCTCGATCAGCATCCGGGCCGTCTGGGCTCGCTGCGCCCGGGCCAGGGCCAGGGGCCCGGCGCCGACCTCGGCCCGCAGCAGCCGGTCGACGTGACGGGCGCTGTAGTGGAGGTGGGCCGCCAGTCCGGCCACGCCCTCGCGGTCGACGACGCCGTCGGCGATGAGGCGCATGGCCCGTGCGACGACATCGGCGCGACCGTTCCATGCCGGTGAGCCGGGGGAGGCGTCGGGCCGGCACCGCTTGCAAGCCCGGTAGCCGGCCAGCTGGGCGGCCGCGGCCGAGCGGTGGAAGGTCACGTTGGCCCGCTTGGGGGTGATGGCCGGGCAACTCGGCCGGCAGTAGATGCCGGTCGTCCGCACGGCCGTCACGAACCAGCCGTCGAAGCGCGCATCGCGAGACAGAACAGCTCCATAGCAAGCCTCGTCGTCGAGGGGGATCGCCGCCACCTGTCCATGCTGGCGGGTGGCGGGCCGGCTGATGAGCGGAAATCGGACATCAACGTCGACCGCGCCGTCGCGGGTGGGAACGGGAGCCACGACGGGGGCGACGGGTTCGGCTCGGATCGCGGTAGGAAGTGGCGGTGCCGCTCCAGCCCGAGCACCTGCGCATTCGCGTGCTGGGCGCGCTCGAGGTCGAGGGCATCGACGATCGGGAGCTCGGGAGCCGCAAGGCCCGCTTGCTGGTGGCGGCCCTGGCCGCCGCCGGTGGACGGGCCGTGCCGCTCGACGTGCTGGAGGAGGTCGTGTGGCCGGAAGGCCCGCCGAGTCGACCGGTCGAGCAGTTGCAGGTGCTGGTCAGCCGGCTGCGGCGGGCACTGGGGACCGACCGGATCGTTCGCACGGACGCCGGCTACCGCCTCCGGGCCGACTGGGTCGATGTGATCGAGCTCGAGGCCCGGGTCACCGAAGCCGACAACCGTCTCCGGTCCGGCTCCCTCGGCGGGGCCCGGGCGGCGGCGGAAGCGGCCATGGACCTCGCCTCCGGTCCACTCGTCCCCGACGTCGACGCGCCCTGGTTCGACGACCTCCGCGCCACGACGGCCCGGACCGTGGCCCGCGGCCGCCAGATCCTGGCCGAGACGGCGCTCGCCACGGGCGACCCGTCGACGGCGGCCGCCGCGGCCGAGGCGGTGCTCGACCACGACGGCTACGACGAGGCGGCGCTCCGAACGCTCATGCGCGCCCACGTGGCGGCCGGGCGCCCGGCTTCGGCACTGGCCGCCTACGCCCGGACCCGACAACGGCTGGGGGAGGAGCTGGGCGTCGACCCCGCCCCCGAGACGGAATCGCTCCACACCTCGATCCTCATGGGCAACGGGCCTCGGGTCGCGGACCCCGAACCCGCGCCGCCGACCCTCGTCGGGCGGGACGGCGAGCTCGTCAGGCTGCGGCAGGCGTTCGACCGATCGGCCGATGGACCGGCCGTGGGCGTGGTGGTCGAGGGTGAGGCCGGGATCGGCAAGACCGCCGTGGTGACGGCCTTCGCGGCCGCGGTGAGGCGGCTCGGGGCCGTCGTGCTGACCGGGCGGTGCGACCCGCTGGCTCGGGACCTGCCGCTGGAGCCGCTGCTGGGGGCCGTCGAACAGCACGCCCGCCGCCTGGCTTCGGGATCGACCGGGGCTCCGGCTGGGCCCGAGACCGCTCGTCTGATCGGGGTGCTCGACGCCGCCGATGCCTCGAGCCGATCCAACGCCACCCTGGTCGACGACTTCGAGGCCGGCCAGGCCTCGCTGTTCCGCGACCTGCTGGCCGTCCTGGAACGAGCGGCGGGCGGGCTGCTGCCGGCCGTGCTGGTCGTCGAGGACCTCCACCTGGCCGACGCCGCCACCGTCGCCTTCCTCGGCTTCGCCCTGCGGCGGGGCGAGCGGCTCCTGGTGGTCGCGACCCGACGGCCGGAGGGCCCCGGCGACCTTCCGGGGGCGGAACGACTCACGCTGGGTCCCCTGACGCTGGACGACGCCCGACGCCTGGTGGGTGACCGGGCCGGCGGGCTGGTGGAGCGCAGCGGTGGCAACCCGCTCTTCCTGCTGGAGCTGGCCGACGCCGAGCCGGGCGAGCTGCCGAGATCCATCGTCGAGGCCGTGCAGCGGCGAGCTGCCTCGTTGGGCGACGGCGCGCCGGTCGTGGCCGGGGTCGCGGCCCTGGGGCCGCGGCCGGTCGATCTCGACCTCCTGCAGGACGTGCTGGGCCTTCCCGTCGGGGTGCTGCTCGACCACCTCGACGGTGCCGTCCGGGCCGGGTTCCTGGTCGACGACGGTCGGCAGCTGGGCTTCGGCCACGAGGTCGTCCGCGAGGCCTTGTCGGCGACGCTCACCTCGGCCCGACGAGCTCATCTGCACCGCGCCGCGGCCGCCGCGCTCGCGCGGCGCAGCGTGGTCGATCCGAACGAGGTGGCCTGGCACGCCCGGCTCGGGGGTGACGACGACCTGGCCGCGGCGGCGCTGGTCCAAGCGGCGTCGCTGGCGGCCAGCCGGTTCGACACCGCCGAGGCGCTGCGCCTGATCGGCGACGCCATCCATCATCGTGATTCGGTCGAGGCCAGGCTCCTCCGGGCCCGGGTCTGCATCTCGTCCTGGGACCTGGAGCGGGCCGCCGCCGACGTGGCCCGGGCCATCGATCTGGGTGGCGGTCCGGTGGCGATGGAGACGGCGGGTTGGGTGGCGTACTACCACCGCGACTACCCGGAGGCTCGCCGATGCGCGGAGGAAGGGGCTGCCAGGGCGACGGATCCCGAGGTGCGGGCCAGCTGTCCCGCCCTCGCCGGCCGTTGCCACCACACGATGGGTGCGATGGGCACCGCCGCCGACTCGCTCGAGGACGCCGTCGCCACCGGTCCGGCCACCACCCGACCGGTGGCGCAGATCTGGTTGGCCGCCGTCCGCAACCACCAGGGTCGGCCCGAAGCCGGCTTGGAGCTCGCCGCCGCGGGGCTCATCGACCCGCTGGCCGTCGGGCACCCCTTCGGGGTCGTGCACGGCCACTTCGCCGAGTCGCTCTCCCTCGGGATGCTGGGCCGGCCGCTCGAGGCGCTCGCCGAGTTGGACGTGCTCGAGGCGGCCGTCGAGGGCACCGACCTGGCCGAGCGCTTCCTCGGCATGGCGGCCAACTGCCGCGCTTGGGTGCTGCGATGGCTGGGAGCCTTCGAGGAGGCCGACGACCTGAACCGACGGGCGGCGGCGTCACCGATCCGGCCCACCACCGCCGAGTTCCACTACGTCGGGGTGCTCGACCTCGTCGAGGGGCGCCTCCTGGCCGGAGACCTGAGCGGCGCCGACGACCTGCTGGCCGGCATCGCTGAGATCGCCACGTTCGGCGGCAGCATGGCCTGGCGGGTGCGTGACCGCGGCCAGCTGTATCGGGCCCGGTTGGCCCTGGCCAGCGGCGATGCCGCCACCGCGGCGGCGATCGCGACCGACCTGGCCGAACAGGCCGGCGCCAGGGGCTCGCGCCGCCACGAGCTCTTCGCCCGCCTCGTCGCGATGGCGGCGGGGGAGCCGACCCGGCTCGACGGGCTGTCGGCCGACCTCGCCGCGCTCGAGTCGGTGGCCGGCCTGGAGGCCTGGTGGTACGCGGCCCTCGTCGGCCGGGCGCGGCACGACCCATCCGTCTGCGCCCGGGCCGCCCGGATGGCGGCGACCCTCGCCGACGCCGCAGGAGAGCGGGCTCCCGGCCTGCGGGCATGGGCCGGCCAGCTCCTCGACGACATCCTGGACTGACCGGCGCCGCCGAACCAGGTGTGGCCGTCAGCCGACCACGGCGGTGAGCACCAGGACCGACCGCACCAGAGTCGGGTGGTCCGGACCGAGCCGGTCGAGGGCATCGGCCTTCACCTGCTCGAGCGCGGCCGGGTCCAGACCGGCCACGAATGGAGCGTGCTGGGCCATGCCCAGGCGCCACGCCACGAGGTCGCCGGCGCTCAGCTCGGGAAAGGCGATTCGGAGCGAATCGCAGCGGGCATCGAGGCCGGCCCGGCGGGCAGCGTCGAGGCAGCGGTCCGGCGTGGCCAACAGCGGCATGGCGCGCTGCTGCAAGGCCATGTACCAGGGCGCCGCCCGCCAACCGGCGGCGGTGAGGGCCGCGACCGTCGCCGCTTTGACCGGATGGTCGTCGTCGGCGGCGTAGGCCGTCACCACCAGTGGACCGCCGCCGGCCGTCACCCGGGCCGCCTCCCGCAGACCCCGGACGGGATCCGTCAGATGGTTGAGCGAGAAGGCCGCCACCACGCCGCCGAGCGAGCCCGTGCGCAGTGGCAGGTCGAGGGCGTCGGCCTGCACGGTCGTCGGAGGGGTGGTGGCTCCACGCGGATCGAGCGCCGCCAGCAGCATCCCGTGGGCAGGGTCGAGGGCGATCGGTCGACCACCGTGGCCGGCGATGGCCTTCGAGGCGGCGCCCGTGCCAGCCCCGAGGTCGAGCACCAGACGACCCTGCAGCGGGACCGGCGAACACCGGACTGCCTCCTCCGCTAGGCGGTCGTAGATCCGGGCTGGGGCCGCCCAGCGCCGCCCCGTGGCGTCGTACGCGGCGGCGATGCTGGCCGGGTCGATCACCGCATCGAGGGCTGCGGCGTCACAGCCACTCGGTGCCGGCCTCGGCCCGCTCGCACCACCACCGGAGCTCGTCCTCGTCGCCGAGGGCCTTCTCCCAGCCGAACTGCACCAGCGCACCGAGCTGGCACAGGCCGAGTTGGCGGTCCCACCAGTCGTCCGTCGGGATCCCGTGCGCCGTGAGCGCCGCCCGGAAGGCCTCGATGCTCGACTCCTTGGTGTGCCCGGCCGGAAGACGCGACCGGTTCAGGGCGAGGTACCAGAGCAGCTCGTGGCACACCGGACCCTCGCCCGGGTAGGCCCAGTCGATCAAGAGGGTGCGCCCGTCCCGAGTGGTGCCGAGGTTGCCCAGCTTCCAGTCGCCGTGCAGGAACGTCGACGGCGTCGTCTGCAGGGCCTCGGCCAGCGGTCGCGGGTTGTGACGCAGCTCGTCGACGACGGGGGCGAGGCGGCGCGGGGCCCGCTCGACGAACCGTTCCCAACCCTCCCCGGCGATGCGGGGCACTGCTTCCGGGAAGCCGAGCTCACGCTCACCGGCGAGCGCGGCGTGGCCGAACCAGGCCCATCGTGCCGGGTACGCCAGTAGGCCCAGATCGTCGTGCCAGCCCCAGAAGCGGGCCGCCATCCCGGCGCAGTGGTCGAGGAACGACAGGTGCTGGTCCTCGGGGAGGAGTGAGTCGTCGGCGGCCACGAGCTCATCCTCGAGGTCGCGCAGGAGCAGGGCCGCGCCCCAGCCGTTGCGACCGTCGCCGGCGGCCATCGCCACCACCCCGTGGTCCACGATGTCGCTGGCGACGTCCATGAGGCCCGCCCGCCAGACGCGCAGTGGCCGGCAGCCCAGGTCGCCGCTGACCCGCATGGTGAAGTCGTCGTCGAGGTGGACGTGCTTGAGCACGAACCGCTCCCCTCCGATGGTCACCCACTCGAAGCGTGACGACGAGCGGGCGTCGTCAGGGAAGAACGGCCGGCGCTCGGTGCTCCCCTCGATGAGCTCATCCACGGAACCGGCGACCGGCCGGGGGATGAGCTCGATGTGGACGTCGCTCGTCGGCATGGACCAAGTCTCCCGGACGGCTCTTGCAGGCGTCTTGCAGCGACGCTGCCAGCCCGCTGCAGGGGCGGCAGCGGAGGTTGTCGGCACCGGGAGGGCGAGCAGACGTCACCGGACGATCAGAGGAGATGGCGATGACACAGACGATGCAGACCACCGGGGCCGAGGCCACGCCGGAGGCCGTGGACGCCTTCGTCGGCAAGTTCGTGACGGACCTGGCGGCCGTGCTCCACGGCGCCACGGTGCTGGTCGGCGACAAGCTCGGGCTCTACAAGGCCATGGCCGCCAATGGCGAAGTCACCCCGGCCGAGCTGGCTGCCGCCGTGGACTGCGACCCTCGGTTCGTCGAGGAGTGGCTCAACGCCCAGGCTGCCAGCGAGTACTGCCACTACGACGCCGCCAGCGGTCGCTACCACCTCGACCCAGCCCAGCAGCTGTGTCTGGCCGACGAGACCCACCCGGCCTTCGTGGTGGGCGGCATGGCGGTGGCGTCCTCGGTCCACAAGGACGAGGAGATCGTCACGAACGCCTTCCGCACCGGGGAGGGCGTCGGCTGGCATCAGCACCACGCCGATCTGTTCACGGGCACCGAGCGCTTCTTCCGGCCCGGCTACGTGGGGAACCTCTCGGCGGCGTGGATCCCGGCGCTCGACGACGTCGAGGCCAAGCTCCGGGCGGGGGCCCGGGTCGCCGACGTCGGTTGCGGGCACGGCTCGTCCAGCGTCCTGCTGGGACAGGCCTACCCGGCCAGCACGGTGACCGGCTTCGATTACCACGGGCCCTCGATCGAGGTCGCCCGCAAGCGGGCCGCCGACGCCGGCGTCGCCGACCGGGTGTCGTTCGAGGTGGCCTCGGCCGACGCCTTCCCGGGCCGGGACTACGACCTGGTGTGCATCTTCGACGCCCTCCACGACATGGGTGATCCGACCGAGGCGCTGCGCCACATCAAGTCCTCGCTGGCTCCCGCCGGGACGCTGTTGCTGGTCGAGCCCAATGCCGGGGACCGGGTCGAGGACAACATCAACCTCGTCGGCCGGATCTTCTACTCGGCCTCGTCGGCGATCTGCACGCCCGCCTCGCGGCACCAGGCGGGCGACCATGCCGCCTGCCTCGGCGCTCAGGCCGGCGAAGCCCGGCTCCGACACATCGCCGAGGACGCTGGCTTCACCCGGTTCCGCCGGGCGGCCGAGACGCCCTTCAACATGGTCCTCGAGCTCAGGCCCTGACCCAGGAGGGCCGGCGTTCTGGCCCTTCTCCGACCCAACGCCCGACGGCGGTCGCGGCAGGTCCGCTCCGTGTCACCGGCAACGGCGCCGGTGACACGGTGCAGACTCTCCGCCGTGGAGGTCCACCTCGTCGACGGCACCTACGAGCTGTTCCGGCACCACTTCGCCGTGCCGTCGCACCGGAACGGTGCGGGCAAGGAGGTGGCGGCCACCCGCGGGGTGGTCGGGAACCTCCTGCAGATGCTCGGGGACGGCGCCACCCACGTCGGGGTCGCCTGCGATCACGTGATCGAGTCGTGGCGCAACGACCTCTGGCCCGGGTACAAGACGTCGGCCGGCATGCCGCCCGAGCTCCTGGCCCAGTTCGGCCTGCTCGAGGAGGCCTTGGCGGCGATGGGCCTCACCGTCTGGCCCATGGTCGAGGACGAGGCCGACGACGCCCTCGGCTCGGCGGCCCGCGTGGCGGCCGGCGACGACCGGGTCGAGCGGGCGCTGATCTGCACGCCGGACAAGGACCTCGGCCAGTGCGTCGGCGGGAAGGTGGTGCAGCTCGACCGCCGGAAGGGCGGGACGATCTTCGATGCCGACGGCATCCGGGCCAAGTTCGGAATCGAACCCGAGTCGATACCCGACTACCTGGCGTTGGTGGGGGACAGCGCCGACGGCTTCCCCGGCCTGCCGGGTTGGGGGGCCAAGTCGGCGGCCGCCGTCCTGGCCCACTACCGCCATCTCGAAGCCATCCCGGCGGCCGCCGGCCAGTGGGAGGTGAGCGTCAGGAGCTCGCCCGTCCTGGCCTCCCGGCTGGCGGCGAACTTCGAGCTGGCGCTGCTGTTCCGCCGGATCGCAACCCTCAACCTCGACTGCGAGGTCGGCACCGTCGACGACTGGCGCTGGCGTGGCCCGACCGAGGCCTTCGAAGCCCTCTGCACGACCGTCCTCGACTCGCCCGATCTGCCCCGACGGGCGGCGGCCCTCGCGGCCCGGCGGGCCCCAGAGGGCTGACCGTCGCGGCAGGGTGCGACGGCTGGGCCGCCGGTCAGGACAGCAGGCGGGTGAAGACGACGAAGTAGCCTCGGCGCCGATGACCGAACATCCCTTGAGGGAGCGTCTCGAGCAGCTGGCGAAGCGCAAGGAAGCCGCGCTGCAGCCCGGCTCCGATGCCAGCGTCCAGCGCCAGCACGAGCGGGGCAAGATGCTCGCTCGGGAGCGGATCGAGTACCTCCTCGATCCCGGCTCCTTCCACGAGCTCGACCAACTGGCCCGCGCCCGTGGAGAGGGTGACGACCGCCCCTACACCGACGGCGTGGTCACCGGCTGGGGGACGGTCGACGGCCGCAAGGTGTTCGTCTTCTCCCAGGACTTCACGCTCTACGGCGGGTCTCTGGGCGAGGTCTACGGGGCGAAGATCCACAAGGTCATGGACCTCGCCGCCTCCGTCGGAGCACCGCTGGTGGGCATCAACGACGGCGGCGGTGCCCGTATCCAGGAAGGTGTGGTCTCCCTGGCGTCCTTCGGCGGGATCTTCCACCGCAACGTGCGGGCCTCCGGCGTCATCCCCCAGATCAGTGTGATCATGGGCCCCTGCGCCGGTGGCGCCGTCTACAGCCCGGCGCTCACCGACTTCATCTTCATGGTCGACCAGACCAGCTACATGTTCATCACCGGGCCGGACGTGGTGAAGACCGTCACCGGCGAAGACGTCACCCAACAGGAGCTCGGCGGCGCCGCCACCCACGCCACCAAGACGGGCGTCGCCAACTACGTCGCCGCCGACGACAAGGCCTGTCTCGACCAGGTCCGCTACCTGCTGTCGTTCCTGCCCTCGAACAACCTCGAGGAGCCACCCCACTTCCCGTCGACGGACGATCCCGACCGGCTCTGCCCGGAGCTGATCGACCTGATGCCAGACAGCCCGAACAAGCCCTACGACATGCGCAAGGTCGTCGAGGTCGTGGCCGACGACGGCGAGTTCTTCGAGTACTCGGCCAAGTGGGCCGGCTCGATCATCTGCGGCTTCATCCGCCTCGACGGTCACGTCGTGGGCGTGGTCGGCAACCAGCCCCAGGTGCTGGCCGGCGTGCTCGACATCGACTCGTCGGAGAAGGCCGCCCGCTTCGTGCGCACCTGCGACGCCTACAACATTCCGATCGTGGCCTTCGTCGACGTCCCCGGCTTCCTCCCCGGCGTCGACCAGGAGTACGGCGGCATCATCCGCCACGGGGCCAAGCTCCTCTATGCGTTCTGCGAGGCGACCGTTCCCCGCGTGCAGCTCATCACCCGCAAGGCCTATGGCGGGGCCTACGTCGTCATGAACTCGAAGTCGGTCGGTGCCGACCTGGCCTTCGCCTGGCCGTCAGCCGAGCTGGCCGTGATGGGCCCGGACGGCGCCGTCGACATCGTCTACCGGCGCGACCTCCAGGCCGCCGCCGACCCGGTGGGCCGCCGGGCCGAGCTGGTCGAGGAGTACACCGAGCAGCACGCCAACCCGTACAACGCGGCCGAGCGCGGCATCATCGACGATGTCATCGACCCGGCCGACACCCGCCGCGTCCTCATCACCAGCCTCGACATCCTCCGCTCCAAGCGCGAGGAGCTCCCGCACCGCAAGCACGGAAACGTGCCCCTTTGATGGGCATGTTCATGGCCTCGCTCCGCGGGCGGCGCTCGGCTGCGAGCGGACTCCCGTCCGCCGC
>DASXLH010000107.1:0-8246 GCA_036496335.1 Acidimicrobiales bacterium | reverse complement strand
CCGGGGGGGCTGCTCATGCCCGGCCGTGCTCCTTCTGCCGGAACCAGGCCTTCATGTGGTCGGCAGCGTCCTTCACCGACTCGTCGGCCTCCGGGTGGGAATCCCCGGCCGGCGCAGGGTCTTCGACGTCTTTCGCCACGTGCGGGCCCACGTATTCCTCCGCCTCTTCGGTGGTGGGTTCCTCGAGGCGGCTGAGATCGTGCTCGTGGCCTGTCTCGCTGGGACCGATGTAGTCCTCGGCTTCTCCATGGACGTTGCTCATCGGGCACCCCCTTCCGTGCGTCGCCCCCGCTCCTACCCGTCATCGGGGCTGGCCATGCCGCTGCGGCGAGAGGTCGGCACCGTCCGGCGTCATGGGCAGCGGTCCCGGGAGCGAGGGGAGGGGCCCCGGTACTCTGCCTCGGTGCGCGTCGGACTCGTCTGCCCGTACAGCCTGTCCCTCCCGGGTGGCGTACGGGGTCAGGTGCTGGGGCTCGCCCGTTCGCTCCGAGGCCTCGGTCACGACGTCCGGGTGCTCGGTCCGTGCGACGGGCCACCGCCGGACGCGGGGGTGACGCCGCTCGGCAACAGCGTGCCGCTGGCCGCCAACGGCTCGGTGGCCTCGATCGCCCCCGACCTGCCGTGCGCCCTGCGGACGATCCGGGCGCTCCGCGACGAGGCCTTCGATCTCGTACATGTCCACGAGCCCCTCGTTCCGGGTCCGTCGATGGTGTCGACGCTGATGAAGACGGCACCGCTGGTCGGGACGTTCCATGCTGCGGGAGCGAGCGCCGCCTACAAGTGGGCCGGACCGGCGCTGCGTCTGCTCGCCGACCGCCTCGACGCCCGGACCGCCGTCTCCGCTGACGCCCAGCACCTCGTGAAGCAGTTCGTCGGGGGTGACTACGAGCTGTTGTTCAACGGCATCGAGGTGGAGCTGTTCGCCAAGGCCACACCCTGGCCGACGGAGGGCCCCACCGTCCTGTTCGTCGGCCGCAACGAGACGCGCAAGGGCCTGGCCGTGCTGCTCGACGCCTTCGAGTCGCTGCCGGCCGACGTCCGGCTCTGGATCGTCAGCGACCGCCCCCAGGGCACCGAGATCGAGGCCCGGGCGGCTCGGGACCCCCGGATCGAGTGGCTCGGGCGCATCGACGACGAGGAGCGCAATCGCCGGCTCCGGGGCGCCGACCTGTTCTGCGCCCCATCGCTCGGCGGGGAGTCGTTCGGTGTGGTGCTGCTCGAGGCCATGGCCGCCGGGACGCCCATCGTCGCCTCCGACCTGGCCGGCTACGCCGCCGTCGCCCGCCGCGACCAGGAGGCGATCCTGGTGCCACCCGGCGATGCCGCCGCGTTGGGGGAGGCCATTCGGCAAGTCCTGGCCGACGGCGCCCTGTCGAGGGAGCTGGCCGACCGGGGCGCCCGGCGGGCCGAGTCGTTCTCGATGGACAACCTCGCTCTCCGCTACAGCGAGCTGTACGAGCAGGTCGTCGCCACCGGCTGAGCGTCGCGGCCCCGGGGGTGCCATCATCCGCGACGCGTCCCTTCCGGGACCGGAGAATGAAGGGGATGACCCCAACGGGCCGGCCAGGCCCTCTACGCTCTCCCGGTTCGCCCGCCCCGGCTCGTCGCCGGGCCCGACCCCCATCCGGACCCCTGACCGACGCCGCCACCGCCAACTCCCGCCAGACGACGATCGTGCTGCTCGCCGTTGGCGTCGTGGTCGGGGTGGTCGTGGCCGCCGTGCTGGCCGTGGCCGGGTTCCTGCTGATCGGCGTGCTCCTCGGGGCATTCGCCGGCGGGCTGGTCGCCTACCGGATCTGGTCCGGGGTCGAGCGCCGCGTGCTCCGGACCCTGCAGGCGCGAGGGGTGTCCGCCGTCGAGGAGCCTCGCCTCCACAACCTGACGGAAGGCCTCTGCGCGCTCGCCGGACTGCCCAAGCCCGGGCTCTACGTGCTCGACGACGTCGCCTGCAACGCACTTGCCGTCGGTCGTGACGGGCGCCGGGCGGCGGTCGTGGTGACCCGGGGTCTGCTCGACGGACTGGAGCGCATCGAGCTCGAAGGTGTGCTCGCCCACGAGCTCGCCCACGTCAAGGCACTCGACGGTCGGATCGGTGGCGTAGCGGCGGCGTTGGCCCCCCTCGGGCCGTGGGCCGTGTCGGCCGCGGTGGGCGAGCCGCGGGAGGAGGCGGCAGACACCGCCGGCGTCGCCATCACCCGCTATCCGCCCGGCCTCCTGCACGCTCTCGAGAAGCTCGCCGTCGCCCCGACCGGACTCCGGACCGGCGCCAAGTCCACCGCCCATCTCTGGCTCGTACCCGACCCGTCGTCGGGTCCAGCCCTCGCCCATCGCATCGACGCACTCAGGGAGCTCTCGTGAACCGCTTCAACCTCGACCGCAAGCGCCTGATCATCATCGGCGCGGCGGTGATCGCCGTCGGACTCCTCGGCGCCGTGGTCGCCGTGGCCGCCAGCGGCGGCGGCTCGGACCACACGGCGTCGGCGGCGCCGTCGACCACGACGCTCGCCCCGACGACCACCACGACACCCAAGGTGTCATCCCTCACCGGCCTGCCGGCCGCCGACCCGGCCAACCTCGATCGCCCGGCCATCATCGTGAAGATCGACAACACCGCTCCCGCCTTCCCGCTGCAGGAAGGCGTCGACCGGGCCGATGTCGTGGTCGTGGAACAGGTCGAGGGCGGCGTGACCCGCATGGCCGCCGTGTTCCAGTCGCAGAACGCCGCCCCGGGTCCCATCCGATCGGCCCGCAACAGCGACATCGCCATCGCCCCCAGCTTCGGGGTGCCCCTGTTCACCAACTCCGGCGGCAATGGCGGCGTGCTTGCCTCCGTCCGGGCCAGCAAGTCGCTGATCGACACCGGGATCGACTCGCCCGGGGCGGCTGCGGTCTACAACCGGCACCAGCGGGGCAGCGGCGTGCATCGCTTCTTCGTGCCGATCGAGGAGCTCTACGCCATCCGCCAGGGCCAGGGCACCCCGCCGCCGCCGCTGTTCACGTTCCGCGCCCCCGGCGAGGCTCCGGCCGGCGACCCCGTCACCGGCGTGAACGTGGCCTACGGCCGGAACGGCACGAAGGTCCGCTACGACTGGAACGGCACGGGCTGGGCCCGGAGCCAGGACGGCAAGGTCCACCAGATGGCCAACGGCGGCCCGAAGATCGCTCCGGCCAACGTCATCGTCATGTCGACCCAGTACAAGAACTCGGGCTACGTCGACGTCGCCGGCAATCCCTCGCCCGAGGCCGTGCTGACCGGGACCGGTGACGCCCTCGTGTTCACCGACGGCCACATGATCAAGGCCACCTGGCACGGCATCGACCAGGGCGGCCGGCTGACCTTCACCTACGGCCTCGGTGCCCCGGTCCCGCTCACCCCCGGCCAGACCTTCATCGAGCTCGACACTCCCGGTGGCGCCGCTCCCTTCTGACCATCCGGCTCGTGAACGCCCGTCGGGACGCCAGTCCTGGGCACCGAATCGGATCGGGCCGGCCCGGTGGCCGGCCGTAGACTCCAACTCATGACCGACGCTCCTGGCCCGCTCCCGACGACCGGAACCTTCGTCGTCAAGCGGGGACTGGCCGAGATGCTCAAGGGCGGCGTGATCATGGACGTCGTCAACGCCGAGCAGGCGAAGATCGCCGAGGACGCCGGAGCCGTGGCCGTCATGGCGCTCGAGCGCGTGCCGGCCGACATCCGGCGAGACGGCGGCGTCGCCCGCATGAGCGACCCCGCCCTCATCGAGGGCATCCAAGCCACCGTCACGATCCCGGTCATGGCCAAGGCCCGCATCGGCCACTTCGCCGAGGCGCAGGTGCTCGAGGCCCTCGGGGTCGACTTCATCGACGAATCCGAGGTGCTCACACCCGCCGACGAGGCCCACCACATCGACAAATGGGCCTTCGGTGTGCCCTTCGTGTGCGGCGCCACCAACCTGGGTGAAGCCCTGCGGCGCATCTCCGAGGGTGCGGCCATGATCCGGTCGAAGGGCGAGGCCGGCACCGGCAACATCGTCGAGGCGGTCCGGCACCTGCGTTCGATCCTGGGGGACATCCGCAAGCTGGGGGTGGCCGACGAGCCCGAGCTGTTCGAGTGGGCCAAGCGCCTGCAGGCCCCGCTCCCGCTGGTCCAGGAGGTCGCCCGTGCAGGCGAGCTGCCCGTGCCGCTGTTCTGCGCCGGAGGCATCGCCACGCCGGCCGACGCTGCGCTCGTGATGCAGCTCGGTGCCCAGTCCACCTTCGTCGGCTCGGGCATCTTCAAGAGCGACGATCCCGCCCGCCGGGCGCGGGCCATCGTCGAGGCCACCACCCACTTCCGGGACCCGTCGATCGTTGCCAAGGTGAGCCGAGGGCTCGGCGACGCCATGCGTGGGCAGGAGATCGGCGAGCTCGACGTGAAGCTCGCCGAGCGAGGCTGGTAGCCGGTGCGCCGACGGGATCCCGACGGGGTGCCACGTGGGCACGCGCGTCGGCGTGCTGGCGTTGCAGGGGGCGGTTCGCCCGCACGCTGAAGCGCTGCTCGACATCGGGACCGAGCCCGTCGAGATCCGGGTGCCCGACGACCTGGTCGGCGTCGACGCGCTCGTGCTGCCCGGCGGGGAGTCGACCACGATGTCGTTCCTGCTCGACTCCTCCGGCCTGCGGGATCCCCTGGCGGCGTGGCTGGGTGACGGCCGGCCGGTGTTCGGCACCTGCGCCGGCATGATCCTGCTGGCCACCGAGGTCCTCGACGGCCGGGACGACCAGCGCAGCTTCGGGGCCATCGACCTCGCCGTGCGGCGCAACGCCTTCGGGCGCCAGCGTGACTCCTTCGAGGCCGACCTCGACGTCGACGGCATCGACGGCACCTTCCACGCCGTGTTCATCCGGGCGCCCTTCGTCGAGCGCACGGGTGCCGGCGTCGACGTCCTCGCCGAGGTCGACGGCCATCCGGTGCTGTGCCGGTCGGGGCCCGTCCTGGTCTCGTCCTTCCACCCGGAGCTGGGCCATGATCGCCGGCTCCATCGCCTCTTCCTGGAGGGGGTCCCGTGAGGCGGGTGGTCACATGGGAAGACCTCGTGGGGGCAGGCTCCACGATGGCGGACGACATGCGGGAGCAGCAGTGAGCGGTCATTCCAAGTGGGCGACGATCAAGCATCAGAAGGGTGCCAAGGACCAGGCACGGGCGAAGAAGTTCGCCAAGCTGATCCGTCAGATCGAGGTCGCGGCCCGCGAAGGCGGCAGCGACCAGGAGAGCAACGCCAACCTCCGCACCATGTACCAGAAGGCCCGTGACTCGTCGGTGCCGGTCGACACGATCGAGCGGGCCATCAAGCGGGGGGCGGGGGAGCTCGACGGGGTGCGCTACGAGCCGGTGGCGTACGAGGGGTACGCGCCCGCAGGCGTCGCCCTCTACGTCGAGTGCCTCACCGACAACCGCAACCGGACCGGGTCGGACGTTCGCTCCACGTTCAGCAAGCTCGGCGGCTCGTTGGCCGAGCCAGGAGCCGTGGCCTGGCAGTTCGACCGCCGCGGGGTGGTCATCCTCCCCGGCTCCGTCGACGAAGAGGTGCTCATGACGGTGGTGCTGGAGGCCGGCGCCGACGACGTGGCCGACGATGAGGGCAGCTGGCGGGTGGTGTGCGACCCGTCGGACCTGACGGCGGTCCGTTCGGCGCTGGAGGCGGCCGGTCTCCCGTTCGACACCGCCGAGGTGACGATGGTCCCGAACACCATCGTGGCCCTCGGCACGGCCGACGACGCCCGCAAGGTGCTCCGCCTGGTCGACGCCCTCGACGACCTCGACGACGTCCAGGACGTCTATGCCAACTTCGACGTCCCGGAGGAGATCTTGGAGCTGGTCGGCGAGTAGCGCAGACGACGGCGACCCTTGTCGTTGTGCCCGTGGTACACCCACCAGTACACGCCGATGAAGGGGTGGTCGCCGGATGCCGGATCGCAGCCAGGCAACGAATCATGTCGTCGTCGTCCTGTTCGAGAACCGTTCGCTGGACAACCTGCTGGGCCGTCTCTACGGCCCGCAGGACGGCAAGACGTTCGAGGGTGTGATCGGCATAGAGCTTTCGAACCCGATCCCGGAGTGGGCTGAGCACGGCGCGGATCGCGGGCTCGTCCCGTACACGGTGGCGACGGACATGGACAGCCCCAACCCCGACTCCGGCGAGGAGTACTTCCACACCAACACGCAGCTGCACAACATCTCGAGCGAAGCGAACCGCTTCAAGATGGGTGAGGGAGTCATCGCGCCCTGGAACGCACCCGAGCCCAGGCAGACACCGGGTTCTGCGAGGTCCCCTCGGCAGACGTTCATGAACCGATCGTTCTGGACTGCGGCGACCGCATCGGGCCTCGTCGTCAACTCGCCGGCGGCGAAGTGGCTGTCCGAGAACGACAGCGAGACGATCTTCGACCGGCTCGACCAGCACGGCAAGACCTGGAAGGTCTACGTCTCCGAGCCGATGCAGCTCTCGGCGACGGCCATCATCCACTTCTCCCGCCTCAAGGATCGGCTGGCGACGCACTTCGTGCCGTTCTCCCAGTTCGAGCTCGATGCCGCCAACGGTGAGCTTCCCGACCTGTCGTTCATCGAGCCCTGTCTCATCGTCGGGCACAACGACTACCACCCCGCCGCGGCGCGGGCGATGGCACGTGGCCTGGCCATTCCCAGCCTGGATCCGCCGTCCTCGATCCTCGGAGGAGAGGCCTTCCTGTCGCGGATCTACGACGCCCACCGGGAGATGCAGTCGTCGACAGGTTCGAACGTCTGGAACACCACACTGCTGATCAGCTGGGACGAGCCGGGCGGTACCTACGATCACGTGCCACCTCCGACGGTGGTACCGCCGGACCCGAGCGCACCCATCGGGGAGCTCGGGTTCACCTTCGATCGCTCTGGCTACCGAGTCCCCCGCCGTCATCGTGTCGCCGTGGGTGGCCGAAGGCGACGTTTCAACCAGGAGCACCGACACACGTCACTGATCGCCACGCTCCGGGAGCAGTGGGACCTGGGGGAACCGTTCACGGACCGCGACGCGGCCGCCCGCACGTTCTCCCACGCCTTCACCCTCGACGCTCCCCGGGACCCGACCACGTGGCCGGTCCCCGCTCCGCGCCCGGTGCCCCCGTTCACCCTGGATGCACCGGCGCTCGGGCAGGCCCTCTCCGTGTTGGGCAAGACCCTCCTTGACGGGATACGGGCCTACGTGGCGCAGAACCACATCGAGATCCAAGGCCTGCCCGCCGATCCCGACGCCGAGATCGCCCCCGAGCAGGTGTTGGACGTGTTCCGGGACTTCCTGGCGTTCTTCCCCCCGGCTGGCACCGGTCTCGCAGGGGTAGGGGCCAGGCGCGGCGACGACCGCGGGGTGACCAGACCTCGATCTGGTCGGCGAGGAGTTCAGGTGATGGCGGTGGGGATCGGCGTGATGGCGAGGGCCGGTCCGCAGTAGCGCATCACGTGATCGACCGCCTTCTCCCGTGCCGGCCGGACCTCCGGGGGCATGTTGATCAGCGCTTGTAGGAGGCGGTGGATGGTGTAGCCGTCGAGGTCGGGTGCCTCGGAGCGGAAGACCCCGATGGCGGCGCCCTCGCGGATCACCTCGAGCAGGGGCTCGGCCACCAACCCGTCGAGACGGCGGGTCTCCTCGTAGTAGCCCTCGGCGCGGCGGGCGCTCTCCGAGTTGAAGACCGCGACGCGGTCCGGATGCGGCGGCTGGAGGAACGTGTCGAGATACCCCTCGATGTAGGCCAGCAGGGCGGAGACCGGATCGGGAGCCCCGACGATGGCGGCGCGGAGCTGGCGCACGACGTACGCCATGTCACGGCCACACATCCCGAGCAGCAGCTCGTCCTTCGAGCTGAAGTGTCGGTAGAAGGCGCGGTTGGAGAGCTCGGCCTCCTGCAGGATGTCGCTGATCTTCGCCTCGGCGAAGCCGTTCCGGCGCATCACCACCATGGCGGCGTCGAGGATCATGCGCCGCTCGACCTGTGAGTCGTGGCGGCGCTTCCGGCCGCGCTTGACCGGCTCGACCCCGGCGTCGGAGCCGGGCACGGTGGAGGGCACGTCACCAGTGTCGCGGTCGCCACATACCGGGCGTCATGGCAGGACCGGCCACCGTCCAACTGCCTGCTGACGACCTGTCGACGGCTACATCCGGTGCCTGGGGTCGAGGCTGGCCTCGACTGTTACATCGAGTGCTTGGGGTCGAGGCTGGCCTCGACTGTTACATCGAGTGCTTGGGGTCGAGGCT
>DASXLH010000106.1:0-3796 GCA_036496335.1 Acidimicrobiales bacterium | reverse complement strand
CTGCTCGACGCCGCCTTCAGCCCCCAGCGACTGTCCGAGCTGGCCAAGATGGACGGAGCCATCATCCTGGCCCGCGACGCCTCCCGCATCGCCCGGGCCAACGTCCACCTCGTGCCCAACCCGACCGTGCCCACCTCCGAGACGGGGACGCGGCACCGCACCGGTGAACGGGTGGCCCGTTCGATCCAGGTGCCGGTGATCACCGTGTCGGAGGACCAGCAGGTGATCGCGGTGTACGTCGGCGACGAGAAGCACCCGCTCGAGTCGATCCCCCGCCTCCTCAACCGGGCCAACCAGGCCCTGTCCACCCTCGAGCGCTACCGCAACCGGCTCGACTCGGTGGCCGCCTCCCTGACCGCTCTCGAGATCGAGGACCTCGTGACGCTGCGCGACGTGGTCAGCGTCCTGCAGCGCACGGAGATGGTCCGCCGCATCGCCGAGGAGGTCGACGGCTACATCGTCGAGCTCGGCGTCGACGGCCGGCTCGTCCGGCTCCAGCTGGAGGAGCTGGTCGGGGGCCTCGACGACGACCGCCGGCACGTGATCCGCGACTACTTCAACGAGGAGGGCGGCTGGCACCTGGGCGAGGCGCTCGAGGCGCTGTCCGAGCTGGGCACCGACGACCTGCTCGACCTCAAGGCGGTGGCGTCGGCCCTGCACCTGCCCGGCACCAACCTGGAGATGGGCCTGACGCCCCGCGGCTACCGCCTGCTGGGCAAGGTGCCTCGCCTCTCCGAGACGGTCATCGGGAACGTCGTGGACCGCTTCGGCACCCTCCAGAAGATCCTGCGGGCCTCGATCGAAGACCTCGACGAGGTCGACGACGTGGGCGAGGCCCGGGCGCGGGCGATCAAGGACGGTCTCTCGCGCCTGGCCGAGAGCTCGATCCTGGAGCGCTACTCCTGACCCTGACTCCCGTCAGCGGGCGCGGCGGGTGAGCTGCTCGCGGTTGGTGATCGTGTAGCGCCGTCCCCGTTGGCTGATCCAACCCAGCTTGATGAACGAGGCGATCGCCTTGTTCACCCGCTCCCGCGAGGCGCCGGCCAACCCGGCCAGCGTCTCCTGGGTGATGGGCAGCTGGAACTCGTCCTCGTCGCCGGCCACCTCGAGGAGCCGCTTGGCGGTTCGCCCGGTCACATCGAGGAACACCGCGTCGGCGAGGGCGGCGTTCACCGACCGGAGCCGCGACGCCAGGATGGCGACCACGCCCCACAGCAGCGTCGGGTCGGCCGTGAGCTCCTCGCGCACCACGTCGTAGGCGATCTCCAGCACCTCCGAGCTCTCGAGGCAGCGGGCGTCCGCCGACCGGCCCTGGCCGTCGAACAGCGGAAGCTCACCGAACAGGTCGCCGGCCTCCATGATGGCGATGACCGACTCCCGGCCGTCGGGTGAACGGGTCTCCATGGCGATGCGGCCCCGGCGGACCACGTAGAGCGAATTGGGCTCGTCACCCTCGCGGAAGAGCAGCTCGCCCCGTCGCAGGGCGCGCTTGGCGGCGGCGTCGCGGACCCGCTGGCGAGCCGTCTCCGGCAGGATCCGGAACAGTTCGGCCTCATCGAGGACATCGGGCTCGGCCACCCGCGCATCGTAGGCATGCCGGCACCAGCCGGGCCCGGCTGCGTGCCCACCCGGTCGTACAGTGCGGCGGTGACCGTCTGGACCATCGTGGTGGCGGCCGGCCGGGGCACGCGCTTCGGCGGCCCGAAGTCCGGCGTCGAGGTCGCCGGTCGCAGGGTCGTCGACTGGTCGTTGCGCTCGGCCCGGGCCGTCTCCGATGGCGTCGTGCTGGTGGTGCCGCCCGGGGAGGAGTTCCGGCCCGTCGCCGGCGCCGATCTCGTCGTGGGTGGGCGGGCGTCCCGATCGGGTTCGGTGCGAGCCGGCCTGGAGGCCGTTCCGCCGGACGCCACCGTCATCGTCGTGCACGACGCCGCCCGTCCGGCTGCGTCCTCGTCGTTGTTCCGGGCCGTCGTGGAGGCCGTGGTGGCCGGAGCCGACGCGGCCGTACCAGGCGTGGGCTTGGTCGACACGGTCAAGCGGGTCGGAGCCTCCGGGATCGTCGAGGAGACGCTCGACCGGGAGCGGCTGGTGGCGGTGCAGACCCCGCAGGCGTTCTCGGCGGTGGCGCTTCGGCGGGCGCACGCCGGCGATGCCGCCGCCACGGACGACGCCGCCCTGGTCGAGCGGCTGGGCGGGCGGGTCGTGGTGGTCGAGGGTGAGCCCGGCAACCGGAAGCTGACCACCCCGGACGACCTCATCCCCCTGGCGGAGGCGCTGCGCGAGCGGGTGCAGGTGTGAGCGTGCGGGTCGGCCTGGGCTTCGACGTCCATCCCTTCACCGACGATCCCGTCCGCCTGCTGGTGCTCGGGGGAGTGGTCTTCCCCGGCGAAGCGGCGCTCTCGGGTCACAGCGACGCCGACGTCGTCGCCCACGCCGCCGCCGATGCCATCCTCGGTGCCGCCGGCCTGGGCGACATCGGGACGCACTTCCCCGACACCGACCCGGCGCTGGCCGGGGCCGACAGCATCGAGCTGCTCCGGCGGGCGGGGGAGCTGGTGCGGGTCGAGGGATGGTCGGTGACCAACGTCGACTGCTCGGTCGTGGCGGAACGGCCGCGGCTGGCCGACCATCGCGAGGCGATGCAGGCCAGGCTCTCGTCGGCCGTGGGCGCGCCCGTCAGCGTGAAGGGTCGTCGGGCCGAAGGCCTCGGAGCGCTCGGGCGGGGCGAGGGCATCGCCTGCTACGCGGTGGCGCTGCTGGAGCAGCCGTGACCCCGCCCGCCGGCCGCGATCCGGGCCGGCGCAAGCCGGGCCGGCGCCCGGCGTCGGCCGCGCCGTCCCGCGGCCGCGGGGCCAACCGCAGCGGAGCCGGGTCCGACCCCTTGTTCAGGACCTCCTCGAAGGGGCTGGGCGGCGAACAGGTCGAAGGTCGCCAGGCGGTGCGCGAGCTGCTGGTGGCGGGGCGGAGACGGACCCGGCTCGTGCTGCTGGCCGAGGACCTCGATCCGGCACCGATCATCGACGAGATCGTCGAGCTGGCCGGCGAGGCACGGGTCCCGGTGAAGCGGATTGGTCGCGCCGCCCTCGACGCCCAGGCTCGCTCGGAGGCACCCCAGGGCGTGCTCGCCCACGCCGCGCCCCTCGTCGAGGCCGACCTCGACGCGCTCTGCCGCCGCCTCGTCCACGGACGCCCGCCCTTCCTCCTCGCCCTCGACGGCATCACCGATCCCCAGAACGTGGGTGCGCTGCTCCGCACGGCCGACTGCGCCGGCGTCAGCGGCGTCGTGCTGCCACGCCACCGTGCCGCCCACATCTCGCCCACCGCCGCCAAGGCGGCCGCCGGCGCGGTCGAGCATCTCGACATCGCCCTGGTCGGCGGCCTCCCGGCCGCACTCAACCGGGTCCGGGAGCTGGGTGTGTGGGTGGTCGGCCTCGACGAGGGCGGGGACACGACGCTCTACGACCTCGCGGTGGCCGACCAGCCGGTGCTCCTCGTGCTCGGGGCCGAGGGAAGCGGTCTCAGTCGGCTCACCCGGGCTCGGTGCGACGTCGTCGCCAGCATCCCCCTGCAGGGCCACCTCCCCTCACTCAACGTGGCCGCTGCCGGGGCGCTGGCCTGCTTCGAAGTGGCCCGGCGGCGCCGTCCGGCCTGACCGGCCTCGCCCCGCCGCCCCGATTTGAACCCCGTTCAGGCCGATTCGGGGCTTCACGACGGGCAATCGGGGCGGTCCACCCAACAGGGTGTCAACAGGCGCACACAACGTGCGAATCTCTCGCTCCGTAAGGGATTTGGCGCGTTC
>DASXLH010000105.1:0-6689 GCA_036496335.1 Acidimicrobiales bacterium | reverse complement strand
ATGTGAATCCTCCTCAGCGTGTGCACCGTGGTGCGCACTCCATCGGCGCAGTGCTCTGCTCCGACGCCATGCGTCGGAAGCTAACGGCACTTTCGGTGGAACGGTCGGCTGATCCTGCATCGTCGGGGTCGACACCGTCTCAAATTCCTCTACGCGCTCAAGCGCTCGATGAGCTCGGCGGGGCTCTTGCAGCTATCGACGAGCCCTTCCAGGAGGGCGGCGGTGCCCCGTAGGGGCTCCATCATCGGGACCCGGCGCAACGGGTCCGTCCCCAGGTCGAACACGAGGGAATCCCAGTTAGCCGACACGATCGAGGTGGGCCATCGGTCGAGGCAGGTGCCGCGGAACCAGGCCCGGGTCGTGCGCGGCGGGTGGACCGTGGCCTCCTCGACCTCGTCGTCGGTGGTGATCCGCTCGAAGCCGAGACGGGCGGCCAGCGACTTGCCGGGCCGCAGGTCGTGGTACTGGAGGTCCATGGCCGCGAGGCGGGCGTCGTTCCAGTCGAGGCCGTGCCGGTCGCGGTAGCCCTCGAGCAGGGACCGCTTGGCGATCCAATCGACCTGGTCCTTCAAGCTGTCCGGGTCGGCCTCGAGGGCGGTGAGCACCGCCTCCCAGCGCACGAGCACGTCGGCGCCAATGTCGCCGCCGACCGTCTCGAAGCCGTGGCTGTCGGACCACTTCTTGGCCATCGTGAGGAACTGCCACTGGATCTCGAGGGCGGTGGCGGTGGAGCCGTCGGCGAGGGCCAGGGGCTCGCGGAGGGTGAGGTCGTAGGAGACCTTCCGCAGCGCCGGCACCGAAGCGGCGAGGGACAGGTCGATGGCCAGCTCGTCGTCCTCGATCATCGACAGCACGATGGCGGTGGTGCCCACCTTCAGGTAGGTCGCCACCTCGGAGAGGTTGGCGTCGCCGATGATGACGTGGAGCCGGCGGTACTTCTGCACGTCGCTGTGCGGCTCGTCCCGGGTGTTGACGATGGGTCGCTTCAGGGTGGTCTCGAGCCCGACCTCCTCCTCGAAGAAGTCGGCCCGCTGGGACAGCTGGAAGGGGACCTCCCGGTAGGACATCCCCGGTGCCTCCGAACCCACCTTGCCGGCGCCGGTGAAGAGCTGGCGGGTGACGAAGAAGGGCAGGATGCCGGCCACCACCCGTCCGAAGGGGATGGTGCGGTCCATGAGGTAGTTCTCGTGGCAGCCGTAGGAGTTGCCCTTGCCGTCGCTGTTGTTCTTGTAGACGACGATCTCCTGGCCATCCGGCAGGAGCGGCGCCACGGCCTCCATGGACTTCTGGAGGATCCGCTCGGCGGCCCGGTCCCACACCACGACCTCGCGGGCGTTGGAGCACTCGGGCGTCGAGCACTCGGGGTGGGCGTGGTCGACGTAGTAACGCGCCCCGTTGGTCAGCACGGCGTTGACGAGGTGCGTCTCGATGTCCGGCGGAGACGACCCCGCGGCCCGGAAGCCCCGGGCGTCGTTGCCGGGCATCTCGTCCTCGAAGTCCCAGTTGACCTTGCGGGCCAAGGACGACACGTAGGCGTTGATGAGCATCGACGACGCCGACACCGGGTTGGACTCCCCGCCCCCGCGCAGCACGATCCCGTACTCGGTCTCCATGCCCAGGACCTTCGGGATGGCCATGACCGCCCAACCTACCGTCGGCACCACCCCCAACCCCCGCACCCTGCCCGACCCCACTGGACAGGCCGATCGATCGCTCGGGGTCCGCCCACGCAGCAGGCAGCAAGCCGGTGCGGGCTTTCACCCCGATCCCGCTGGGGTCCGCCGACCCAACGAGTCATCGAACGCAGTGCGGGTCTTCACCACCGATCGATCCGGCTTCGCCGGTCGATCGGGAGATGTCGTTCAGCTCGGCCGAAGGCCGCTCCATCAAATTCGCATCGAAACCTCTGGTTTCGATGCGACTAGAGATACTGACCCGTCGGCACTCGTTCGATGGAGCGGCCGCCGCCCACCTCTTCGGTGTCGCGTTGGGTGACGAGCGTGCGCACGTAGACGATCCGCTCACCCTTCTTGCCCGAGATCTTGGCCCAGTCGTCGGGGTTGGTGGTGTTGGGCAGGTCCTCGTGCTCCTTGTACTCCTGCTGGATGGAGGCGAGGAGGTCGTCGGTGCAGATGCCGCGGTCGCCTTCCTGGATCGCCCGCTTGATGGCGAGCTTCTTGGCGCGGCGGACGATGTTCTCGATCATCGCCCCGGACGAGAAGTCCTTGAAGTACATGACCTCTTTGTCGCCGTTCTGGTAGGTCACCTCGAGGAAGCGGTTCTCGTCGTCGGTCCGGTACATGGCCTCGACCGTGCTCTCGATCATGACCCGCACGGCCTTGTCACGATCTCCTCCGCCGAGGCTCTCGACCTCGTCGGCGGAGAGCGGGAGATCGGAGGTGAGATAGCGGCCGAAGATCTGGGCCGCGGCATCCTCGTTGGGGCGCTCGATCTTGATCTTCACGTCGAGCCGGCCGGGCCGCAGGATGGCCGGGTCGATCAGGTCTTCCCGGTTGGACGCGCCGATGACGATGACGTTCCGGAGGGTCTCGACGCCGTCGATCTCGGCGAGGAGCTGGGGGACGATCGTCGATTCCATGTCGGAGGAGATGCCGGTGCCCCGGGTCCGGAAGAGCGAGTCCATCTCGTCGAAGAAGACGATGACGGGCACGCCTTCCTCGGACTTCTCCCGCGCCCGCTGGAACACGAGGCGGATCTGGCGCTCGGTCTCGCCGACGTACTTGTTGAGCAGCTCCGGGCCCTTGATGTTGAGGAAGTAGGAGCGGGCCGCCGGCTTGCCGGTGACCTGGCTCACCTTCTTCGACAGCGAGTTGGCGACCGCCTTGGCGATGAGCGTCTTGCCGCAGCCCGGGGGGCCGTAGAGGAGGATGCCCTTGGGGGCCGGGAGGCGGTACTCCTCGAACAGGTCGCGGTGCAGGAAGGGCAGCTCGACGGCGTCGGTGATCTGCTCGATCTGGGAGTCGAGTCCGCCGATGTCCTCGTAGCCGATGTCGGGGACCTCTTCGAGGACGAGCTCCTCGATCTCCTGGCGCGGCAGGCGCTCGAGCAGGAGGCCGGACCGGCTGTCCATGAGGGCGGCGTCGCCGGCCCTCAGGGGACCCTCGAGGATGGCGTCGGTCAGCTCGACGACGCGTTCCTCGTCGGCACGGCCGACGATGATCGCCCGCTGGCGATCCTCGAGGACCTCCTTGATGGTGACGATCTCGCCGGCGATCTCATGGCTGCGGGCCAGCACCACGTTCAAGGACTCGTTCAGCACGACCTCGGCACCGCGGGTGAGGTCGGCCTCGTCGAGGTCGGGATGCATCGCCACCCGCATCTTGCGGCCACCGGAGACCACGTCGACGGACCCGTCGTCGTTGCGGGCGAGGAAGGTGCCGTAGGCAGCCGGGGGTTGGGTGAGCTTCTCCACCTCTTCGCGGAGGGCGGCGATGTGGTCGCGGGCCTCCCGCAACGTGTACGTGAGCTTCTCGTTCTGGGACACGGCCTGGGCCAGTTGGCCCTTGGTCTCCAGAAGGCGCTCCTCCAGGGTCCGCACCCGCTTGGGGGCGTCCTGCAGCCGGCGACGGAGGATGTCGACCTCCTCTTCCAGGGTCATCGCCTGCTCGCGCAGCTCTTCGAGCTCCGACTCGTCGTCCTGGGCCATGTGCGCACCTCCGAAGGGGGACGGGGCCGACCCTACCCGGGCCCCGGCACCACCCGGAGGAGCCCGACGACACCTCTCGGGATTGGCCTTTCTCTCGGGCTAACCGTGTAAATTGGTGGGAGCCGGATGGCACGGATGCGTGCCCCGGGATCGAAGCCGACGAACTGACGTCAAGGAGCGCGAGACCACGATGCCGATGAAGGTGTGGATCGACCAGGACCTGTGCACCGGCGACGGCCTGTGCGAAGAGATCGCCCCGGCGGTCTTCACGCTTCTCGACGACGGTCTCGCCTACGTCAAGCAGGGCGACAAGGTCTTCTCGGAGCCCGGCGGCGCGGAGGGTCTCGCCGACATCCCCGACGGCCAGCTCGACGCAGTGATCGAGTCCGCCGAGGAGTGCCCGGGCGAGTGCATCTTCATCGAGCCCGAGTGACCCCGGCCGGCTGAGCGCCGGGCGAGTCACCTAGCTCAAGCAGGGGCCGGTGCCGACGGCACCGGCCCTCGGCGCGGCCAGGGCCGCGTCCAGCTCCGAGCGATCGAGGGCGTAGGCCGTGGTGGGGTTGTCACTGGCCACCGCGAAGGCGACACCCACCACCTGTCCGGCCGGGTTGATCAGGGCCGCGCCCGAATCGCCGGGGCGGAGCGAGGCGGACAGGATCAGGATCTGGCGGTCGGTGGCGTGCTGGTCGTAGAGATCGCGGCCGGCGGCCTTGCTGTCTTCGAACACCTTGAAGGGCGCCACCGCCAGCGGTCCGCCGCCCGGGTAGCCGAGGACCGCCCCGGTGTCGCCCGCTCCCGCCGTACCGAGAGCCAGCGGTGCGAGGCGCACATCGGCCCGGAGCAGGGCGAGATCACGGTCGGGATCGAAGTGGACGACCGTGGCCGGGACCCGGGCGCCGGACCGCGTCACGACGCTCAACCCCTTGGTGCCCGCCACCACGTGGGCGTTGGTGGCGATCAGACCATTGGCCACGACGAACCCGCTCCCGTCCTGGATGCGGTCGCAGGCCTGACCCTCGACCCGGACGGTGGAGGCCACGGCCCGGTCGAGGGTGGCCTTCGGGACGCCGCTTCCCGCCGGCGGCGGCCCCGTGTCGGGTGTCGCCCCGTTGGCGAAGACCCTCGGAAAGCCGGCCTCGTCGATCAGGCCCTGCAGCACGGCCCAGGCGTGGGGCGCCGCCGGCGCGTGGTCGCTCACGAAGCCGGCGATGCTCGACCCGCTGGCCTCCTCGCCGAGCTGGCCCCGCGCCGTCTCCAGGCCCGGCAGCAGCAGCCACAGGGCGACGAGGACGCTGAGGACCCCGGCGACGGCGCCCGCGAACCGGTCGATGGAACGACCGCCCACGGGGATGACGAGATGGGCCCGCCCACCGATGAACAGGCCGAGCGCCTGGCCGACGAACGCCGCGCCGAGGAGGATCAGCGTGGCGATGAGGAAGTGGCGGCTGGCGTCGTCGGCCCCGAAGTGGTCGACCACCGACGGGAGGACCAACGCACCCAGCGCCAGCCCGCCGATCATCCCGGCCCAGGAGAAGAGGCGGCTGACGAGACCGGCGCGGTAGCCCCCGATGCAGGCGAGCACGGCCAAGGCCGCCACGGCGGCGTCGAGGAGGTTCACGCCGGTGGCCGCGCCGCCTTCAGCCCGCCCGGGATGGACCCGAGCATGCGGGCGGAGGTCAGGAAGCCCGTGTGGGCCACCATCCGGTGGTCGGGCCGCACGGCCTGACCCTCGACGTGCCAGGTTCGACGCAGGTACTCGACGGTTTCGGCCAGCTCGAACCCGCTCTCCGCCAGCGTCTCCCGGAGCTGCGCCGCCTGGGTGATCGAAGGTGTGTAGGCGACGAGGATGCCGCCCGGCCGGAGCGCGACCTCGGCGTGCTTGATCACCTGCCACGGTTCGGGGAGGTCGAGGATCACCTTGTCCAGCTCGCGGGCGTCGATCCCCTCGTAGCAGTCCCGCAGCTCGACGTGGTAGCGATCGCCGGCGGCCGAGCCGAGGAAGGCGGTGACGTTGGCGACGGCCCGCTCGGCGAAGTCGGCCCGCAGCTCGTAGCCGAGGACATCGGCGCCGGCCCGCAACAGCGTCATGGACAGCGCCCCCGAGCCGACGCCCGATTCGAGCACCCGGTCGCCGGGGGTGATGTCGGCCATCATCAGGATCGGGCCAAGGTCCTTGGGATAGATGACCTGCGCCCCGCGCGGCATACGGAGCACGAAGTCCGAGAGCGTCGGGCGCATGGCGGTGTAGCGGGCCCCGGTCGTGGACCGCACCGTGGCGCCCTCGTCGCCACCGAGGAGATCGGCGTGGGGGACGACGCCGGTGTGGGTGTGGAACTCGCCCTCCTCCCGCAGGGTCAGCAGGTACTGACGGCCCTTGCTGTCGACCAGCACCACCAGCTCCCCGGCCACCAGCGGCCGGCTCATCGCGAGCCTCCTCGGCCGAGGCGCACGGGCTGGGCGACGGTCACCGGTTCGTGGCGACCGGCCTTCTCGGCCAGCCGGCAGAACGCACAGATCTCGCCCGTGCTGGGGCCGCCACAGACCAGGCAGGTGCCCAACTGCTCCTGCTCCTCCCGGACGCCTTCGGTGAAGAGGTGGGCCGCCTTGTCGAGGAACTCGAAGTAGAACGCCGCCTTGGTCCCGGGCGAGGTGGCCTCGATCCGGTTGAGCGCGTCCTTGTAGCCCAGGTGGCGGTTGCCGGCCGCCATCGGGCACTCCTCCACCTGATAGTCGATGCCCCGCACGACGCAGTAGGCCGCCGTCTCGCGCTCCGCCAGCCGCACCAGCGGCTTGACCTTGCGGGGGAAGCCCGGCCGGGCCGGGAGGACCGGGAGCTGCCGCCCGAGGTAGGAGACGTTCCAGCGCAGGGTGTTGCCGAAGAGGACGGCGGCCTCGTCGTCGAGGTTGTGGCCGGTGGCGACGGCGTCGAAGCCGCCATCGAGGGCGATCTTGTCGAACAGATGGCGCTTGGACAGCCCGCAGGCCGAGCACGGCACGCGCCGGGTCGCCCGAGCGGCGGTGG
>DASXLH010000104.1:0-15479 GCA_036496335.1 Acidimicrobiales bacterium | reverse complement strand
CGCCGAGCGCTACCTCTCGCTCATCGACGCCTTCGAGGACGACGTGGAGGAGCTCGAGGATCGCATCCAGGAGTGGGAGTCGATCCGCATCCGGGAGCGGATCTCCGAGATCCGCCACGACATGCTCCACGTCCGGCGGGTCCTCACGCCCACCCGCGACGCCGCCCGGTCCATCCTCGACAACCGGGTCGACCTGGATGGCGAGGACGTCGAGCTGTTCCCTCGTGACGTCGAGATCCACTTCGCCGACGCCTACGACAAGCTGCTGCGGGCCACCGACGGCCTCGATCTCGCCCGCGACCTGCTGGCCGGCGTGCGTGACTACCACCAGGCCCAGGTGGCCAACGACCAGAACGAGGTCATGAAGCGCCTCACCGTGGTGGCCTCCGTGCTGCTGGTCCCGACCTTCATCGTCGGCCTGTACGGCCAGAACCTCAAGGGCGTTCCCGAGTTCCGGTGGCACTACGGCTACGCCTGGTCGTGGTTCGTCATCATCGTCGCGACCGCGGCCCAGCTCATCTACTTCCGGAGGAAGCGCTGGATCTGACCCCGGCCCGACCGGTGGACAGGGCGGGCGCTACCGTCCGCCCCCGAGCGACGGCGGACGCCGGGCGGGGGAAGGACGGCAGATGGTCGGCTTGTGGGACATCGCGGCGACGGAGCCCGACCGGGTGGCGGTGCGCCTCGACGAGCGGACCGTCAGCTACGGCGAGCTCGTCGGGAACGCCCGGCGGGTCGCCAACGCATTGAAGGATGCCGGCATCGGGTTCGGCGACATCGTCGGTGTGGTCCTGCCCAACCAGTTGGCGACGGTCGAGGTGATCCTGGCGGTGCAGGAGTCCGGCATCCGGATGGTGCCGATCAGCTATCACCTCGTGGCCGACGAGATCGCCTACCTCCTGGTCGACTCCGAGGCCAAGGGTCTCATCGTCGACGCCCGGCACGCCGAGGGCGCCATCGGGGCGCTGTCCTCGATCGAAGGCGGCCCGACCGTCCGCTTCAGCGTGCGGGGCGACGTGGACGGCTTCGAGGCCCTGGAGGAGGCCAAGGCGGCTGCCTCCGACGCCCCGCCCGAGCCCCGCCGGATGGGCGGGCCGATGTTCTACACGTCGGGCACGACGGGACGGCCCAAGGCCGTCTACCGGCCGATGGCGGATTTCCCGCCGGAGCTCGGCGCCCAGGGAGGCGTCGCCTACGCCTCCCGGTTCGACCTCGAACCTGGTGACGACGTCCACCTGGTGTCCTGTCCGCTCTACCACGCCGCCCCGTCGGGCTGGGGCATGAACGCCCTGCACCTGGGCCACTCGATCGTCGTGCCCGAGCGTTGGACCGCCCAGGGCACGCTCGATGCCATCGCCCGCCACCGGGTCAACAACACGTTCATGGTGCCGACCCAGTTCCACCGCTTGCTGGAGCTACCGGACGAGGTGCGGGCCGCGGCCGACGTCTCGAGCCTCCAGGTGGTCGTGCACGCCGCCGCCCCGTGCCCGATCGCGGTCAAGCAACGGATGCTCGACTGGTGGGGCCCCGTGATCTGGGAGTTCTACGCCGGGACCGAGGGCGGGGGAACCACCGCCCGTCCGGAGGACTGGCTGGCCAAGCCCGGGACGGTGGGCACGGCCTGGGAGGGCACCAGCGTCCACGTGCTCGACGACGACGGCAACGAGGCCGCTCCCGGTGAGGCCGGCTCCATCTACTTCGGCACCGGCGGCCCGATCGCGTTCGAGTACAAGGGCGACCCCGAGAAGACGGCCGGGAGCCGCCGCGGCGACCTGTTCAGCCTCGGCGACATCGGCTACAAGGACGAGGACGGCTCGCTCTTCCTGCTCGACCGGCGCACGGACCTGATCATCACCGGCGGCGTCAACGTGTACCCCGCTGAGATCGAGTCGGTGCTCAGCTCGCACCCGAAGGTGGCCGACGCGGCCGTGTTCGGCCTCCCGGACGACGACTGGGGCCAGAGCGTGTGCGCGGTCGTGCAGCCCGGCCCGGGGGTCGTGGGCGACGACGCCCTGCGGGAAGAGCTCTTGGCCGAGTGCATCGCCAAGCTGGCCAAGCTCAAGGTGCCCAAGCGGCTCGACTTCCGCGACTCCCTGCCGCGCCGCGACAACGGGAAGCTCTACAAGCGGGTGCTGCGGGACGAGTACCTGGCTGAAGGTCCCTAGCTCCGGCGGTAGGGCCGGAGGCCGCCGACCGGCACCTGGCCGAGCCGGCCGGCCTGGAAGTCGTCCATGGCCTGCTGCAGCTCGGCCTTGGTGTTCATGACGAACGGCCCGTAGCTGGCCACCGGCTCGCGGATCGGCTGCCCGCCGAGCAGGAGGACCTCGAGGGGAGCGTTGGCGCCGGCGAAGAGCACCAGCCGGTCACCCGCGCCGAAGCGGGCCAGTTGGCCGGCGGCGATCGGCCGGCCGTCGGACCCGGCAGCACCCTCACCGGCCAGGACGTAGGCGAGGGCGTTGAAGTCGGGCCGCCAGGGAAGCTCGAGACGGGAGCCGGGGGCAACCGTGGCGTGGGCGACGGTAATCGGCGTGTACGTGCTGCCGGGACCGCGATGGCCGGCCAGGTCGCCGGCGATCAGGCGCACCAACGAAGCGCCGTCATCGGAGGCCAGAAGGGTGACCTCGTCGGCCTCCAAGGGCTGGTAGCGGGGCCCGACCATCTTGTCCCGGCTGGGGAGGTTGACCCAGAGCTGGATCCCGTGGAAGAGACCGCCGCTGACGACCAACGCCTCGGGGGGCGTCTCGATGTGCAGGATGCCCGAGCCGGCGGTCATCCACTGGGTGGCGCCGTTGCTGATCACCCCGCCGCCGCCGTTGGAGTCCTGGTGCTGCATCGTCCCGTCGATCATGTAGGTGACGGTCTCGAAGCCGCGGTGGGGATGCCAGTCGGTGCCCTTGGGCTCGTAGGGGGCGTAGTCGACCTCACCCATCTGGTCCATGTGCACGAAGGGGTCGAGATCGGCCAGGGCGACGCCGGCGAACGCCCGGCGGACGGGGAAGCCCAGGCCCTCGCTGCCCCGGGGAGCGGTCGTCACCTGGACGACCGGGCGCTCCACCGAATCGGCGGCGGGGCGGGAGATGCGGGGGAGGGTGAGGGTGTCGGCGGTGACGGCGGGCATGGCGTGCCTCCAACGTTGCAGCGTGTCCGTCAAAACGGTCGCGGACGGTCTGTTGTTCCCCGCCCCAAGGGGGTCGAGCGGTGGATCAGCCCGCCGGCGCGGCCTCGTCGTCGTCCTCGTAGACGGCCTCACCCCGCAACAGGCGCCGGGCGATGGTCACCACCTGGTCGCTCTGGCGCAGCGTCGGCGTGTGGGCCGCCAGCCAGCGGGTGACACCCACGAGGATCAACGCCCCCTCCGGCGAGCCGGCCGGCCAGGCGGCGTGCTGGCGCACGGCGGCGTCGACGGTCTGGTGCCAGTGGAAGCCGGCATCCTCCCGGTAGAGCACCCCGCACAGCTCGGTGATCACGTCGGACGGATCGCCACCAGAGGCCAGGTGTCCCGCCACGATGGCGCCGGCCTCGTCGACTTCGCCCTGCACGTCCCAGCATCGGGCCAGCTCGACGAGTCGGCGGGGCTCGCCCGACGGGATCCTGGCGGCGGGCACGTTGAGGAAGCGGTCGAGCTGCACCCGCAGGGCGCCCTGGACCACCCCGGCCACGAGGTGCTCACCGGGCGCCCGGCGGCAGGCGGCATGCACGGCGTTGGCGGTCGTGAAGCTGTGGTGGACGGTGTCCCAGTCGCCCACGTCGTTCTGCACGTGGAAGCGGGCCAGCCGCAACGCCGCCGCCAGCGCCACCGCCCGGGCCAGCTGCTCGAGATCGGCGCCCTGGTCGGCCGCCTCGGTGAGGGCGGCCGCCACCCGCTCCGGGTCCTCGTCCAGGAGGGCCCAACCCAAGGCGCCCACCTGTTCGTCAGTGAGGCCGCGGGCCACCTCGAGCCCGGTGGCGAGGAGCGCCCTGACGGTGCGCTCGGCGATGGCGATCAGGTCGGCGGGCTCCCGCCACTCGCTGAGCTCCTCGTGGCGGGTCGAGCGGGCCGTTCCCCTCACGAGGGTGGGGAGCAGCCAGGCGGCCGAGGAATCACCCAGGGTGGCGACCGCCTCGAAGGCCTTGTTCGTGTAGTCGATGGTGTGGCCCTCGTCGAGGAACACGTGGTCGGTGCAGGCCGCGAACATGAACTGCTCGGCGGCGGCGAGACGATCGCCCCGACCGCCCTCGTCGGGCACCAGGGCGGTGGCCAGCACCCGCTCGGCGGCCTGCGACGACCGGGTGTCCACGAAGCGCCGGTACCAACGACCGAGCTGGTCGGGGCCCGGCTCGGCGGTCACCCCGTCGCCGAGGGGCGCGAGGCGGAAGAAGGGCCCGTGCCCGGCGGTGTCGGAGGCCAGGAACGACAGCGCCTGGGAGATGGCCCGACCCTGCTCGGCTGGCGGGACGTGGGGCAGCAGGTTGAGCGCCACCTGCGCCACCGTCATGCCCGGGCCCCAGCCGGGGTCACGGTTGGCGGCGCCGTAGCGGAGGCCGATCTCGACGACCTCCTTGGGCGGCACCCCGCGGGCCAGCAGCCGGTGCACGGCCTTGGTGATCACCAGGCTGAGGTTGTCGCGCAGGCCCTCCTCGAGCCGGCGCTCCAGCGCCGCCACGCCCTCGGTCGAGGGACGGGCGGAGACGAGGACATCGGCGTCCCCGTCGGTCACCTCGCCGATCGTCACGTCGAAGCCGGTGGCGTCATCGGCCCACAGGTCGAGCGTGCAGCCGGAGGCGAGGTCGAAGCGGGCATGGTGCCAGTGACAGGTCAGCAACCCGTCGGCCACCGTCCCCCGGTGCAGCGGGAAGCCCATGTGCGGGCACCTGTCCTCGATCGCCCAGGCTCGGCCGTCGGCCCACAGCACCACGACCGGCATCTCGTCGACCTTCCCCACGAGCTGGCCGCGCTCGACGAGCCCGTTGCGGGAGCCGAACTGCACCATCCGCCCGGTCGGAGTCCCCGCCTCGGGAGCCGTCACGACGGGGGCCGACTCGTGATCGATCGACATGGTCCAAACGGTACGGCCTTCCTCCCCGGAGCGGCCCCGGGCGACGTGAGCGGGGAGGCTGACCCCTACAGTGGCCGGCCGTGGACGTTCGCATCGGTGTCACCTATTCGCCCAAGGAGATCGAGGTCGATCTCCCCGACGACGACACCGAGGCGGTACGGGCCCGGATCGAGGCCGCGCTGGCCGGTGGCGAGGCCTCCGTGCTCTGGCTGACCGACCGCAAGGGCCGCCAGGTAGGAGTGCCCACCGGCAAGCTCACCTACATCGAGATCGGCGCCCGCGAGAGCGAGCGGCGCATCGGCTTCGCCGGCGCCTAGCTCCCGGAGGCGGAGCTCGTGAGCCCGGTCGACCTCCTCGACCGGAAGCTGCTCGTCGTCACGGGGAAGGGCGGCGTCGGCCGGACCACCGTCGCCGCCGGCCTGGCCGTGCTGGCCGCCCGGACCGGCCGGCGGACGTTGCTCTGCGAGAGCGATCCGGCCGGGGGCATGGGCACGGTGC
The DNA here is from genome assembly GCA_036496335.1 of Acidimicrobiales bacterium. Classification (GTDB taxonomy): domain Bacteria; phylum Actinomycetota; class Acidimicrobiia; order Acidimicrobiales; family CADCSY01; genus JAEKLB01. Next base: position 9,945 of record DASXLH010000104.1, on the reverse strand, counting down.
TCGAGGCGGGCCGGCTGACCTACCAGGCCCGCGAGATCGAGCCCGGCCTGCACGCCCTGGCCGTCGACACCGAATCGGCCCTGCAGGAGTACCTGCAGCTGCAGCTCAAGGTCCCTCGCGTCGCCCGCATCGGTCCGCTGGCCCGCACGTTCGACTTCGTGGCCAACGCCGCTCCCGGCGTCCGGGAGATCCTCGCCATCGGCAAGCTCGGATGGGAGGTGCGCGACGGCGAGTACGACCTCGTGGTGGCCGACGCCCCGGCCACGGGCCACGTCATCGCCCAGCTCCGGGCGCCGAGGGCGATCAATGACCTGCTCACCATGGGCCTCGTGCGGGAACAGGCCGACTGGCTGGCGGCGCTGCTGGCCGACCGCTCGACCACCGGGGTGGTGCTCGTGACCACGCCCGAGGAGACCCCGGTGACGGAGGCCCTGGAGCTGGCCGATCGGCTGGACGACGAGGACGTCGACGTCGGCCTCGCCGGGGTGGTCGTCAACCGGGTCCTACCCGAGCTGTTCGGCCGGGCCGAGGAGGAGGTGTTCCAGCGACTGGCGGGTCCGGGCCACGAGGCCCTGACCGCCGCCCTCGGCGAGGATCCGTCCGGGGTGCTCACCGCCGCCCGGCTGGCTGTAGGCCTGCGCCGGTCTGGCGCCACCCACCTGGCCGCCCTGCGGGCCGGGCTCCCGGCCGGGGTGCCGGTGCTCTACCTGCCGGAGCTCTTCGCCCGCGATACCGGCATCCGGGCCGTGCACCGGCTGGCCGAGCACCTGGCGGACGAGCTGTGAACAGGCGATCGCGGCGGGACGAGCGGTGAACGACCTGGAGCAGCTCCTGGCGGCGCGGGAGATCGTCGTCACCTGCGGGGCCGGGGGCGTGGGCAAGACAACCACCGCTGCCGCCCTGGCGGCGCTGGCCGCCACCGAGCTGGGAGGCAGGGTCCTGGTGCTCACGGTCGACCCGGCCCGGCGGTTGGCCGACGCCATGGGCGTCGGCGGGCTCGGCAACGAGGCGGTGCGAGTTCCGAACGAGGCGTTCGCGGCGTCGGGAGCGCGGCCCCGGGGGGAGCTGTGGGCGGCGATGCTCGACACGAAGCAGGGATGGGACGACCTCGTTCGGCGCCACGCCCCCGACCCCGCCACCCGCGACGCCATCCTTGCCAACCCCCTCTACGACACACTCACCGGGCGCATGGTGCAGAGCCACGACTACGTGGCCATGGAGCGCCTCCACGAGCTGCACGCCTCCGGCGAGTGGGACCTCATCGTGGTCGACACGCCGCCGTCACGCCACGCCATCGACTTCCTGGAGGCCCCCGGACGCATGGCCGACTTCTTCACGAGCCGGTTCCTGCGCATCCTGGTGGCGCCCTCTCGCCACCGGCTCATCGGGATGGCGTCGAGGCCCTTCTACGCCATCGCCGACAAGGTTCTGGGGGCTGCCTTCCTGCGGGACATCGCCGAGTTCTTCGGGCTGCTGGAGAGCATGTACGACGGCTTCGTCGAGCGAGCCCGTGCCGTCGAGCGGGTGCTCTCCGACGAGCGCACGGCGTTCGTGGTGGTGACGACCCTGTCGGCCGTGCCGGTGCGGGAGGCGATGTTCTTCGTCGACGCGCTGCGGGAACGGCATCTCCAGCTCGGGGCGATCGTGCTCAACAAGGTGCTCCCGCCCGGCCTGCTCGACGTCCGCCAGGCCGCCCTGGCCGCTCGCCTGGCCCAGGACGCCCCGGCCCTCGCCTCCCGGGTGTGCTCGGAGGAGCCGATGTCGGACGAGGCGTCCGCCGATGACGTGGAGATGGTGGCTCGCGTCCTGGCCGAGGTGGGTGACAGCTTCGGGCGGCTGCGGGTGGTGGCCCAACGCGAAGCCGTGCAGCGAGCGGCCCTCGAGGCACTCGGTCATCCCGTGGTGGCCGTCCCCCAGCTCGACCACGACGTCGTGGACCTCGCCTCCCTGCTGGTGGTGGGCACCGCGCTGCGGGGCTAGAGCGGCCTGGCGCCGAACGAGCCAAGAGGGGACGACCCAGTCCATACTCGGCCCGTGCTCGACTACCACCTGCACCTCTGGGAGCACGGCAATCGACCCCTGGAGACGACGCTCGAGCAGGTGGCGGCCTACTGCGAGCGGGCCGCCGCCGAGGGGGTGACGGAGGTGGCCATCACCGAGCACCTCTTCCGGTTCCGCCAGACCGACGCCGTGCTGGGGGGCTGGTGGAACGACGACCCCGACCCGGAGATGGCCTCCACGATGGAGCGGGTGTGGGCCGACGAGCAGGGTGCCGACCTCGACCGTTACGTCGAGATCGCCCTGGCGGCCAAGGCCGAGGGCCTGCCGGTGGTGCTCGGCCTGGAGGTCGACTGCTACCGCGGGCGGATGGACGACGTCGCGGCGCTGCTGGCCGGCTATCCCTTCGACGTCCTCCTCGGTTCCGTGCACTGGATCGGGGCGTGGGGGTTCGACAACCCGGGGGTCCCCCGCTTCGAGGCGGAGTGGGACCGGCGGACGGTCGAGGCGATCTGGGACGATTACACGCGCTGCCTCGAGGAGATCGCCGCCAGCGGAGTGTGCGACGTGTTGGCCCACCCCGACCTGTGCAAGCTCATGGGTCGGGTGCCGGCCGTGCCCGACGAGTTCTACGACCGCATGGCCGAGGCGGCGGCCTCGTCCGGGATGGCGGCGGAGGTGAGCTCGGCCGGATGGCGCCACCCCGTCGGCGAGGCCTACCCGGCCCCCCCGCTGCTGACCCGCTTCCGTCAGCGGGGTGTGCCCATCACCACCGCCTCCGACGCCCACCGCCTGGAGATCGTCGCGGATCGGCGGGCGGAGGTGCGCACCCTGGTGCGGGCCGCCGGCTACGAGACGCTGCGGGCCTTCGAGGGTCGGGTCGGATCCGACGTGGCGCTCTGACCTTCGTTCCGGCCGCTCCTCGTGGCCAGCATCCAGGCGGCCACGGCGACCAGCCAGGCGTCCCCCACCGAGAGCCCGGCTCGCTGGAGCAGGCCCGTGTGGTCGGACCAGATGGTGGTGCCGACGAGGGCGGCGGAGGTCAGGCCGGCGGCGCCGAAGGACGCCACGGCCGCCAGGCCGTTTCGGCGGCGTCGAAGCGTAAGTCCACCAAGTAGGGGCGTGGCCGCCAGGCTGAGGTAGCCGATCCCGGCGGCCAGGCCGTGGGGCCAGTCACCGAACGACGCGCCGAGCGGCAAGGCGGCCACGCCCACCGTCGCGCCTGCCGTCACGGCGGCGGCCGTGCCGGCGCCACCCGGCAGCGCCGTCCGCAGCGCGTTGGCGAAGGCGCCGACCCCGGCGCCGAAGGCCAGGAAACCGAGCGTCATCGGCACCCGAGTGGACGCCCCGACCGCGGCCAGCTGGCTGATCGGGTCCTGGACGGGGGAGTAACCGGGCTTGACCGCCCCGAGCACCGACCAGGCGGCGACGAACGCCGCCGGACCGGCGATCCCGGCGATCAACCGCCACCGCGGGATCGCGTCGGGCGGGGCGTGGGTGGAACCACCCCCGTCGAAGGTGCTCAACCGGCGACGGCGCGGCGGAAGAAGGCCAGCTGGCCGGGCACCCGGCTCCGCCATGTCCCGGCCTCGTGGTAGCCGCTGCCGTAGACGTGCTCGGAGCGGGGGAGCCGGGCGGCCAGGGCGCGATCGGTCCCGATGAAGGGGTCCTCGTCGCCGCAGTCGATCCGCACGGGCAGCCTCCCCAGGGCGCCGACCCGGTCGAAGACGTCGTGAGCCCGGAAGTCGGCCTCGTCGTCGAACGCGCCGGGAGCGGCCTGGGCGAACGAGGGCCACATGGCCGGGCTGCTGGCGGCGATGGCGGCGACCGAGTCGGCATGGTCGGCGGCGGCGAGCAGAGCTCCGTAGCCGCCCATCGACCAGCCCAGCAGCAGCACCTTGGCGGCACCGATCTCGTCGTGGACGGCGGGGAGCAGCTCGTCGAGCACCATCGCTTCGGCGTCGGTGCCGTCGGCCCGGGCATGCCAGTACGACGCATCACCACCGTCGACGGCGACGACCGCCCACGGCAACCGGTCGGCGGCGACGAAGCGGTGCAGACCGATCGTGTCGAACGCGAACCGGTGGTCGGCGTTGCGACCGTGCAGGCAGACGACCACGGCCTCGGGCCGGGCCGCCGGACGCGAGATGGCCCAGTCGACCGTCCGGCGCAGGTGGGTGGATGCCAGCTGACGTTGGCTCACGGCTACGTCGACGTCCGGCGGCGTCAGGTCGGGCCCGTGGATCACGCCGGCGGCGTGCAGCCAGCGCTTGCCCCGCTCCTTCTCGCCGGCCGCCAACGCCCCCGCTCCGACGGCGGCGACGGCCCCGCCGCCCAGCAGGGTCCGCCTGGTGATCGTCCTCATCCGACGATCATCCCTCGGCGGCCGGCATTCCGGCGGCTGATCCCGGAGGTCACGCCCCACGGTGGGGAGTCGAGGAGGGCCGTCGAGGTCGTGCGCTCTAGCCTCGGAGGGTGGAACGGTTCGGCTTCGTCGGGCTCCCCAACGCCGGGAAGTCGTCGCTCTTCAACGCCCTGTCGGGCGGCAACGCCCTGGCCGCGGCCTACCCTTTCGCCACCATCGATCCCAACGTGGCCGTCACCCAGGTCCCCGACGACCGCCTCGACCGGCTGGCGGCGCTCTCCAACAGCGCCAAGATCGTCCACGCCGTGGTCGAGTTCGTCGACATCGCCGGCCTGGTGGAAGGGGCCAACAAGGGCGAAGGTCTGGGCAACCGCTTCCTCGGCCACATCCGCGAGGTCGATGCCATCGTCTTCGTGCTGCGGGCCTTCGCCGACGACGACGTCACCGGCTCGCATGATCCCCTCGAGCACCTGGCCACGGTGGAGACCGAGCTGGCCCTGGCCGACCTGCAGAGCCTCGAGGGGCGGATCGAGCGCCAGCGCAAGGCGGCCCGGGCCGACAAGGCGCTGCGACTCGAGGTCGAGGCGGCGGATGCCGCCCTGGCGGCCCTGTCCGACGGAACCCCCCTCTACCGATCGAACCTGTCCGCCGAGCGTCGCCAGCTCCTGCGCCCCTGGTTCCTCCTCACCAACAAGGCGGTGCTGGTGGTGGTCAACATCGGCGAGGACCAGCTGGCCGACGCCGACGCGGTGGCTGCGCCGGTGCGGGCCGCCTTCGGCCCCGGCGCCGAGGTGCTGGCCATGTGCGTGCAGCTCGAGGCCGAGGCCGCCCAGCTGCCGGTGGAGGAGCGGGCCGAGTTGCTCGACGCCTACGGGCTGGGCGAAGGTGCCGTCACCCGCCTCATCCAGTCGGCCTATCGGCTCCTCGGCCGTCGCACGTTCTTCACCACCGGGGAGGACGAGTCGAGGGCCTGGACGTTCCGTGCCGGCGCCAAGGCCCCCGAGTGTGCCGGCGTGATCCACACCGACTTCCAACGGGGCTTCATCAAGGCGGAGTGCGTCCACTGGGACGAGCTGCTCGAGCTCGGCTCCTGGTCCAAGGCCCGCGACGTCGGCAAGCTCCGCATCGAGGGCAAGGACTACGAGGTCGTCGACGGCGACGTACTGGAGTTCCGCTTCAACGTGTGAGACGGCTACTTCTGCAGTTGGGGCGTCAAGCCGTCGACGTGCATCTCGAAGTACTCGTTGTTGCTCCAGGCACCCACCGCACCTTCGACGACTTCGCGCACGACTTCCACCGACTCGCCTTCCCAGATGCACAGCCCGAGCGTGTGATCGTTGTTGGCGGCGTGGATCGGCAGGGAGACGAATGACGGGAGCCCCGCTTCGAGTGCCTTGGCCTCAGCCGCCTGGAACCCCTCGGGGTCAGTGATGTGGTGGATGACGGTCACGAACGTTGGATCTCCGATCCATACGTGCCGCCCCCCCTTGCGACCTTCCATGGCTAACAGGTGGTCCCCCCATCGGCTAGTGGCCCCGCCCGGATCCGAGCACGGATGCCGGCGGCTTCGGGCTCGTCCTCGGACAAGGGGGGCCAGGCTGCGAGGCTGAGCTCGATGGTCCGCTACCGCGTCACGGTCTCCGGGCGGGTGCAGGGCGTCTGGTTCAGGGAGTCCTGCCGGCGCGAGGCCGAGGCCGCCGATGTGGCCGGATGGGTCCGCAACCGGTCGGACGGCACGGTCGAAGCCGCGCTCGAAGGCGATCGGCCTGACGTGGAGCGGGTGCTCGATTGGATGCGACACGGGCCGCCACGGGCCCTCGTCACGGCCATCGACGTGACCGCCGAGCCTCCCGAGCATGCGGTCGGGTTCCTCGTGCGATGACCCTGTGCCTCAGGCTGTGACCAAGGCCTCTCAGGCGGCTCGCCTCACCTACCGGACGGTACGAAGCGGGACGGTGCCGGCGGCGTGGCCCGTCCTCGGCGGCCGCCGTCGTCGAACAGCGTCACGCCGGCCGGCACGGGCTTCCACCAGCGGGTCCGGCCGAAGAGCCGGGAGCCGATCTCGTTGCCCCCGGGTCCGACGACGAGGCGTCGGGGAGCGGGCTGGTCGGCGAGCTGCCAGCGGTACTCGGCCGAGAAGCGCATGCGTCGGGTGTGGTTGGCGAGTGCGGCGTGGGTGGTGAGGCAGTGGAAGACGAGCACGTCGCCGGCTCGGTAGTCGGTCGTGAGCCATCCCGGCGGGAGGGAGTCGATCGGACGGTGACGGACCCGGCTCGTGCGCTGGCTGGCGGGGTCGACGGCGAGCCCACCGAGATCACGGGGCACGTCGCCGAGCGGTACCCAGCACGTGAACATGTCCTGCACCGAGCCGTAGTCCCGGTGCGCGAGGTTGCCGGGCTGTCGGGGCACGACGGAGGCCGGGTAGACGACGCGGGGGATCTTGAGCGGATAGCAGAAGGCACCGGGGCCCATCAGCCGGTGCATCAGGTCGGCCAGCGGGGAGACGTAGGGGATCTGGTTGAAGCCCGGGTCGGCGACGATCTGGCGGTAGCCCGCCTGACCGAAGGCGTCACGCATCCGCACCGCCCGCACCGGGAGCAGGGGTGGCGCCTCGACGGGGTCGGTGCCGGCGGCCGTCCAATCCGCCGCCTGCAGGGCGGTCAATCCACGACGGCCTACGTCACGCACCATGCCGTCGTCGAGCAGGCCCCGCAGGAACACGTAGCCGTCGCGGGCGATCAGGTGCCGGAGGGCCGGACCGTCCTCCGCCATGGCGCTGGCGTCGACGAGCTGGCCCGCCGCCGCCGATCCGCCCATGCCCACAGGTTGCGGCCGGATCGTGAGGAAGCGAGGGCGTAGTCGTGAGGAGTTCGTGATCGACCTGACCGAGCCGCCTGGCCCGGATCGGGATGGCTAGACGCCGACGGACTCCCGGCGGGCCGGCTCGGGGGCGGTGACGAGGTCGTCCAGCTCGATCGAGGGGACGAACTGGACCCTCGCCGGATGCCCGACCCGGGAACCGATCTCGGTCCGCCACAGGCGTTCGATGCGCTCCTTGCCGCCGAACGTCATGAAGCCGTAGCGGACGGGGCGGTGCAACCCGAGCCGCTGCATCATGTACGAGTAGCCACCTCGCTGCGGCTGGGCCGGCGCCACCCGCCGGATGCCGTAGCGGTGCCGGCCGATCTGGCCGAGCACGCAGTCGTTCTCCGAGCAGACGTTGAGGATGCCGGGACTGACGGCGTTGAACCAGCCCGGTTCTCGTTCGTCGAGCAGGGCTGCGCCCCGGGCCACACGGTTGGTGAAACGGCGCTCCGCGAACAGCATCGGCGGCTCCTCACGTACGGATGGAGAGTACGGATGGCGAGCACAGCCAAGGCTACTGATCCGCCGACCGGCGCGGTATGGCGATCACACGTGGCCATGGCTGACCGTCGTCGGGGCACGGCCAGAATGGCTGAGTGGATGCCCGACGAGCGGCTCGGCGGTGACGGCCTGGCCCGAGGTCGCGGCGGCGGGTGTGGTCGTGGGTGGCCTGATGGGCGTGTTCGGCGTCGGCGGGTCGTCGGTGGCCACGCCGCTCCTCTCGCTGGCCGGGATCGCGCCCCTCACCGCCATCGCCTCGCCCCTCCCCGCCGCCATTCCGGGCGCGGTCCTGGCGGCGAGGCCGTACCTGCAGACCGGCGACGCCCGCCCGAAGGCGGCCGGATGGTCGCTGCTCGGGGCCGTGCCCGCCACCATCGTCGGTGCCCTGCTCTCGCGGGTGGTCGGCGGCTCCGCCCTGCTCGTGGCCTCCGGCGTGGTCCTCGTCGCCGTCGGCCTGCGCGTCCTGCTCCCGATCGACGATGCCGCTCGTGAGGCCGGGACCCGGCGCCGCCAGAACCGGCCGCTGCTGGTGGCTTGCTCGGCCGGAGTCGGTGTCCTCACCGGTCTGCTGGCCAACGGCGGGGGCTTCCTGCTGATGCCGCTCTACCTGCTCGTGTTCGGCCTGCGCATGCGCCAGGCCGTCGGGACGAGCCTGCTCGTGGTGGCGGTGCTCGCCATCCCGACGCTCGCCACCCATTGGGCCCTGGGCCACGTCGACTGGGCGGTCAGCGCCGTGTTCGCGGCCGGGCTCCTGCCGGCCAGCGTCGTGGGCGGGCGGCTCTCGGGCCGCTTCGCGGCCGGGAAGCAGCGACGCGCCTTCGGTTGGTTCCTCGTCCTGTTCGGAACGGGGTTCACCATCTACCGGCTCCTGCGGGCCTGACGGCCCGGAGGGTCAGGGATTCGCGCTCGGGTCCTCGACCTCGATCACGGTTCCCTCCTCGGACAGATCCTCCTCGTCGAGCTCGAGCTCGAGCACCTCGCGACGGGTCGTCTCGTCCGGGTTGAGCTGCTCGGCCTCCTCGGCCAGCTCCTCCGCCCGCTTCAGCGGATCCCGCTCGGTCATCGGGCCCCTCGGGTCCGGTAGCCGGAGATGGCGCCGACGATCAGCAGGATCAGGGCGATGATGAGCAGCCACTTCAGGCTGGCGACGAACAGTCCCACCCCGCCGAAGATCAGCGCCAGCAGCAACAGGACGAAGACGAGACCCATCAGGATCCTCCGGTTCGTGGTGCACCCGGACCTCGGGGGCCACCGATCGACTGGCAGGTATCTCCCCAGACCGCCCCCGATCCGAACGCTTCCGTCTCGTCAACCACTGGACAACTCGCCGGTCATGACGAGTGTGTGACGTTGAAACGGCCTACATTCCGGCGGCGCCGCCACTGAGGCGGCCAATACCCGGGGGGGAAATGATGGGAAGTCAGAGGGGGCACGCGCCCCGTCGCGTCGTCAGCGCGATCGCGATCGCGATGGCACTGGTGGTGGTGGCGGCCTGCGGCTCGTCGAGCAAGTCGACCGGAAGCGGCGACGCCACCGGCACGACGCTGCCGGCACCGACCGGCACGCCGATCAAGATCGGCTGGATCAGCACCGTCACGTCGACGACCGGCAGCACCGCCAACCAGGAGAAGGACACCATGGAGGCGTGGGCGTCGTGGACCAACAGCCACGGCGGCCTCAACGGCCATCCCGTCCAGGTGGCCTACGCCGACGACAAGGCCGACCCGGCCGTCGGGCTGGCGGCGGTCAAGGACCTGGTCGAGAACCAGCACGTGATCGCCATCGTCGGTGAGTCGGCGGCATCGACCCAGCAGACCTGGGCGCCCTACGTGCTCTCGAAGAAGATCCCGGTGGTGGGCGGGGCCGAGATCGACGCCCTGTGGTTCACGAACCCGATGTTCTATCCAATCGGTGGATCCGTCATCACCAACATCTGGGGCCAGATGAAGTCGGCCGCCGAGGCTGGCAACAAGAAGGTGGCGGTGGTGCTGTGCACCGAGAACCCGGCCTGCGCCCAGGCGCAGCCGCTGTTCACCAAGAACGCCACTGACGTCGGGATGCAGATGGTCTACAACGCGCTGGCTTCCACGACGCAGGCCAGCTACACGGCGGAGTGCCTGGCGGCCAAGAACGCCGGGGCCGAGGCGGTGGCCAACTTCACCAACGTGGTGGTCATGGTGCGGGACTGCTCCCGGCAGAACTTCAAGCCGTTCTGG
>DASXLH010000103.1:0-3182 GCA_036496335.1 Acidimicrobiales bacterium | reverse complement strand
CCGTCCATCCCGAGCTTCGCCCCGGAGGAGTTCGTGGTGGCCCGCCCGGTCGACACCGGCCGCTTCAAGCAGTTCCGCAAGGGCCTCGCCCAGCTCGACGAGGAGGGCGTGGTCCAGGTCCTGCGCGACCCCGACCTCGGCGACACCGCCCCTGTGCTGGCCGCCGTCGGCCGGATGCAGTTCGAGGTCTTCGCCTTCCGCCTCGACTCCGAGTTCGGGGCTGCCGTCGAGCTGTCCCCGACCGCCTACCGGGTGGCCCGGCGCACGGATGTGGCCTCGGCCCCCGAGCTGTCGCACACCACCGGGGTGCGGGTCCTGGAGCGGGCCGACGGAACCCTGCTGGCGCTCTTCGAGAGCCCCTACTGGCTCGACCGCCTGCAGGCGGAGAAGCCCGACCTCACGCTCGAGCGCATCGTCGCCGACTGATCGACGCCTCGCGGGCTTGTTCTGGGAGTGGTTTCGTACCGCCGGGCGCTACGAAACCACTCCCAGAACGGCGTCGCCGAGGGCGGGCCAGGCCGATGCCGCCCAGGGTCCGAAGGGACGGTCGGTCAGGCAGCAGCAGGCGAGGTCGGCGACCGGGTCGACCCACAGGAAGCAGCCGGACTGGCCGAAGTGCCCGAAGGTGCGGGGCGAGCCCGCGGTGGCGGTCCAGTGGGGCGACTTGTGGTCCTTGAGCTCGACCCCCAGCCCCCAGTCGTTGGGCGTCTGACGACCGAAGCCCGGGAGGATGCCGGCCAGACCGGGGAAGGCCACCGAGGTGGCGCGGGCATGGGTCTCGGGGGCCACCAACGTCGGTCGGAGCAGCTCGCCGGCGAGCCGGACCAGGTCGTCGAGACAGCCTTGCGCCCCGGCCGCCGGCGATCCCGCCAGCTCGAGGCGCCGCAGGCCGAGCGGTTCGAGGACCGCCGACGTCAGGTAGTCGACGAACCCCATGCCGGCGTTGGCGGCGATACGGCCGGCGACGAGCTCGATGCCCAGGTTGGAGTAGATGCGCCGGGCGGCCGGCGGGGCCAGCACCGCCTCGCGGTCGAAGGCCAGCCCCGAGGCGTGGGCCAGGAGGTGAGCGATGGTGGATCCGGGGGGACCGGCCGGCTCGTCCCAGCCGATCGTGCCCTCCTCGACCGCCACCCAGGCAGTGAGCGCGGTCAGCACCTTGGTGACCGATGCCCAGGGGAGCACGAGGTCGCGGGCGCCGGTCGCCTCCAGCACCCCGTCCGGCCCGACCGTGGCCACCGCCGCCGTGCCGACCGGCCAGGTGCCGACCAGGGCGAGGGAGCCGGTCACCGGAGTGCTACGTCGAGCTCGAACCAGACCGTCTTGCCGCCGCCGGGGTGGAGTTCCACCCCCCAACGGTCGGCCAGCTCGTCGAGCAGGTGGATTCCCCGGCCGGAGGTGGCATCGACGCCCAGCTCGAGACGGTGGGGCAGGTGGGTGCTCGCGTCCGAGACGGAGATGCGGAGGCCCTCGTGGTCGTGCTCGACGGCGATGCGGGCGTGGCCCCCGCCGTGTTGGACGGCGTTGGTGACGACCTCGCTGGTGAGCAGGACGGCCGGCTCGACCAGGTCGTCCAGACTACGACCGGTCAGCGAGGCGGTGACGATCCGGCGGGCGCGGCCCGGGGCCGTGGCGTCCGAGGGCAGATCGGCGGACACCAGCGTCGCCGTACCCATCGACTCAGGCACCCGGATGGCGACGATGGCGAGGTCGTCGCGCGGGGCGTCCTCGACGTGAGCGCGCGCCGCCGTCTCGATCCGTTCCGCCAGGACGTCGGCCGTGAACCCGGTGCAGCGCGCCAGGATGGCGACCAACGCCTCCTGATCGAAGGGACGCCGGTGCCCACCGGCGGAACGCCCCGGCTCCTCCGTGACGCCGTCGGTGTACAGCACGAGTGCGTCGCCCCGGCCGAGCTCGAGGCGCTGGTCGGTGACGAAGGGATCCGGTAGCACACCGAGGAGGGTGCCGTGGGATCGGACCTGCTCGACCCGCCCGTCTCGGCGCAGGACGAGCGGCCGCGGGTGGCCGCCGACCGCCAGCCTGACGTGTGCACCACCGGGGACTGGCTCGATCGAGGCCACGATGGCCGTGCAGAAGCTCGGGTCGAGCTCCTCGCCGCGGACGCCGGACCGCTCGAGGAGGCGTTCGTTGAGCGAGCGCAGGGCCGCCGCCGGGGCGGACCCGTGCTGGACGGCGTCCCGGGCGATGGCGCAGGCCAGCTCGGCCGTCTCGGCGGCGTCGGGCCCGCGGCCTCGGACCTCGCCCACGATCACGGCCCATGGCCCGTCCGGACCGCCCACGGCGTTCAGTCGCACCACGTCGTGGAAGTCCCCGCCGGGGGACTCGCCGCCCATGAGGTGGATGCGCACCCCCACCTCGAGGCCAGGTGGACCGACGCCCGGCGCTCCGCGGAGCGTGCCCGTCTCGGGCTCGGGTGCCGCGGCGGGTGGGCTCACCGTGTCCATTGCACCACACGTGGCCGCGTCGACCCCGGACACTCGGTGGAGCCGCGAAACCCCTCGTGGTGGGGGCTGGTTGGTAGCCTCGGGGAGACATGCCCCCCTCCTTCGCTTCGCTCGGCGTGTCGGCTGACCTCGTCGCCGCCCTCACCGAGCAGGGAATCACCGAGCCTTTCGCCGTCCAGGCCCTCACCATCCCCGATGCGCTCGCCGGTCGCGACGTCTGCGGCAAGGCCAAGACCGGTTCGGGCAAGACCCTCGCCTTCGGCATCCCCATCCTCGAGCGGGTCGGCCCCGGCGGCCCCAGCCGCCCACGGGGCCTGGCCCTCGTCCCCACCCGCGAGCTGGCGGTGCAGGTGGCCGAGGTGCTCGAGCCGCTCGGGAAGGTCCGGGGCCGCAGCGTGCGCGCCGTCTACGGCGGCACCGACATCGACCGCGAGATCAAGAAGCTCGCGGCCGGGATCGACATCATCGTGGCCACCCCCGGCCGTCTGATCGACCTGCTCGACCGGGGCGCGCTGTTCCTCGACGACCTCGAGGTGGTCGTCATCGACGAGGCCGATCGCATGGCCGACATGGGCTTCCTGCCCCAGGTCGAGTGGGTGCTCCGGCGGGCGCCTGTCGACCGCCAGACGATGCTGTTCTCGGCCACGCTGGACGGCGCCGTCGACCACCTCGTGCGCCATCACCTCCGCGACCCGGTCGCCCACGAGGTGGCGTCTGACT
>DASXLH010000102.1:0-10599 GCA_036496335.1 Acidimicrobiales bacterium | reverse complement strand
TCGCGCCGGGTGGCGTCGGCCAGCGCGTGGAAGACCCGGTCGGCCTGCTCGTCGCGGAGCCGGTTCCCGCTCCGGTCTGCACGGCTCTGATCTGCACGGCTCTGAACTGCACGGCTCTGATCTACAACCATTCAGTTGTATCAAAGCACAAAGAGCGCCCGACGGCAAGGGCCCGATCAGCGGGTGCCGGCGGCGAGGTAATGGGCCAGGCGGCGCTCGTCGACGGAGAGCTCCGAGGAGCCGCGACCGGAGCTGGCCCGCCAGCGGTCGGCGAAGGATCCGTCCTGGAAGTCGGCGAGGAGCCGCGGGTGGACGTAGCTGCGACGGCAGACGGCCAGCGTGTTGTTCAGGACCTCGGCCACCCCCCGCAGGACCTCGTTGGCCAGGTGCTGGCGTTCCGCCGCACCGGGGGAGCACGGTGCGGCCGCCAAGCCGGACGCCGCCAACGTGCTGGCCCCCCAGGTCCGGAACGTCTTCGCCGTGACGTCGAGGCCCGTCGCCTCCCGCAGATACTCGTTCACGTCCGACGACCGCACCGCACGGGTCTGATCCTCCTCGACGTACTGGAAGAGGACCTGGCCCGGGAGGTCCTGACAACGCAGGATGAGACGGGCCAGGCGCCGGTCCCCGACATCCACCGCGTGGACCTTCGCCCCCTTTCCGGCGAAGCGCAGGTGCAGGGTGGTCCCCTGCATCTGGACATGTCGATCCCGGAGCGTGGTCAGCCCGAAGGACCGGTTGGCCCGCACGTACTCCTCGTTCCCGATACGGATGAAGGTCTCGTCCAGCAGGGCGACGATGAGCGCCGTGACCCGCTCGAACGGCAGCCCCCGCCGACCGAGGTCCTCGGCCACGCGACGACGGAGTTGCGGCAGCTGGGCGGCGAACGGCACGAGCTGGTCGAACTTGGCATCCTCCCGGTGCGCCCGGAAGTCCGGGTGATAGCGGTACTGCTTGCGCCCCCGGGCGTCTCGCCCGGTCGCCTGGAGGTGGCAGCAGGGATCGGCCGAGATCCAGACGTCGACCCAGGCGGGCGGGACGGCCAGGGCTCGGATCCGGGCCATCGTGGCGGGATCCTCGACTGGCTCGCCCGTCACATCGTCGCGGTAGCGAAACCGCTTGTGGCCCGTTCGTCGCAGGCCGGGCCCGTCGTCGAGCCCGAACACCAACGAGCGGGGAACGGCATCGACCGAGGAGCTCATCGCTGGTGCTGTACCTGAAGGACCGTCGAGCTAACCGCCCGGGTCGGCCGAGGTGAGCGCCCTCGACGAGCTCAGCTCGTGACCACCACCCGGACCCTGGCGTTGTTCCTGATCAGCGGGCGGTTGCCCTTCAAGCCATCCCGATGGGCGCCGACGCGGAAGCTGGCGAAGTACGTTCCCGGCCGGTCGTAGGCATGGACGCGCTCGACCGACACGTCGGCGCTGTCGGCTGGAAGGGCCACGGGCGTGAAGTTGCCGGTCCCTTCGGGGTCCCACTCGGCGATGACCACCGTGCCGGCGCCGGGGGGCTGCTCGGCGGTGCCGAGGAGCCGGACGGGCTCACCGACCTTGACCTCGATGGAGGCCTCCCCGTTGGCCGACGCCGTGCACACCGGCTGCACGCCGCGCCGCTCGGCGGCCGACGCCGCCAGCGTGATCCCGCCGTCGGCGGACATGGCGTAGCGGGTGTTGGGCGAAGGCGGCACACCGTCCTCGACCCACGTCCTGAGGTCGCGCAGGGCGTGGGCGGTGACGCCGTCGTAGTCCACGAGCCGGCTCTTCCAGACGCCCGGGTCCTTGTAGCTCGTGAGGGCAGGGCCCAACACCTGGGGGGCGCCATGGGGCGCGTTCTCGACCCACCACAACCGGTACGAGTCGTCGATCCCGGGGCCCATGTGAGCCCGCACCTTCTCCTGGTAGGCAGCCACGCCGTTCGGCCACACCTGGGCGTCGTGGGTGGCGTTCACATGGATCATCTTCCCGGTGAAGCGGCCGCTGTGACCGGTGCCCCCGCCCTCCTGCGGGACCATGGGCGAGGATCGCTGCGGGAAGATCGGCTCGTCGTCGAGGCAGTAGGCCCGCAGTCCCTCGAAGCCGGGAAGCCATCGGCGCAGGCCGGTGGCAGGGTCCCTGGGCGCGACAAGGTCGACCGAGAGGTTGTGCATGAACCAGTGGCACCAGGCGATGAAGTCGCTGTTGTCGATCGTGCACTCGTCACCGACGGCCGCGCCGTCGAACATCTCGGGGCAGTACTCCCCGCTGGTGCTGAGGACCTCGCCGTTGACGTTGGAGAGGATGATGGACCGACCGGCGGCGCCCCCGCTCGTGAAGGTCAGTGTGCAACCGAACAGCGCCTCGAGGTCGGTGACGTCGGCGTCGACCACGATGCCCACGCTGTGATCGCGGACGGCGCCGGCGGTCTCGGCCAACACCCCGATGTCGGTCGGTGACTCGGCGCCGGTGAGCACGGTCCTCACCCGGCCGGTCGTCCTGATGAGCACCTCGGTCAGGCGAGAGGGGTCGTCGTGGCCGATGTAGCCCGGCTTCGACCAGAAGTCGCGGTAGTAGCCGGGGTCGCTCTGGGTGCTCCCGTAGAAGCCCCACATCCAGGGGGAGAAGGACCAGAGCTGCGCCTCGGCGCCCCGGGGGAAGCCGTAGCGGTAGACCGCGGCCAGGGCCTCTCGCTCGGTCACCGTCAACGTGGCGAAGGGATCGCCGCTCCCACCGGGCTCGGTGGCGTCGACGATCTCGGACAGCTTCCCGTGGGCGTGAAGCCACCAGTACCCGATCGGCGACCACACCGACCCGAGCGGGCTGCTCCAGATCACGTGGGGACTGGCACCGTCCCAGACGTCAGGTCGGTTCTCGAGGCAGTAGATCGAGCGTGACCCTCCCCCGCTCCCGCCCCAGACGTACCCGTGGTGGGGCGCCTCGCCGTACATGGCCTCGGCCAGCTCCTTGGCGAAGAGCGCGGAGGCGGCGCTCGCACCGAAGAGCTCCCAATCGTCGGCGAAGCCCATGCCCTCGTTGGGGAAGTGGCCCTGGTTCGACTCGACCACGTAGCCGTTGAGATCTTCGAAGACGGTGTTGAGGATCCACTTCTGGCCGGCGACGAGGGTCTCGTGCCCACCGGAGCCGCCTTCGAGGTACTGGAAGAAGCGCCCGCCGTACTCCGACTCGGGCGGGAAGTAGAAGGAGAACAGCGTGTGGCTGCCATCGAAGCCGCCGTGCACGTAGCGATGGGGCCGGGGCGAGTCGCGCCACTCGTCCACGTCGACGAAGGGCCGGCCGTGACCTCCGTCGGACACTGCGGAAGGACCGCTCATCTTCGCCAACCCCCTGATCCGTCCGATGAGACGGACGGAGACTAGGTCAACGAGAACAGCGTTTTCATTGTCTCTACGGGTCGGCAGTCCGCCGAAGGCGGGCCAACCGCTCGATGCTGTCGAGGTAGGGGGCGACGAGCGAGACGATGACGCGGTCGACCTCGAGCTCCAACCACGGGTCGAGGCTGTCCGGCACGGTCGGGAGGGAGACGGCCACCAGGAAGGGAGCGTCCGGCCGGGCGGTGGCGCGTGCGGCCCGGGCCACGTCGACGAGGGACTCGAGCCTCGGACCGGCCGGCACGCACAGGCCGTCTCCGACCCGACCGGCCAGCGCCGCCATCTTCGGGCCGAACCCGGCGACGAGGACGGGAACCGAGGGGTCGGGTCGGAGGAACCCGCTGGCAGGCGGCACCTGTCCGGTCCAGACCGAACGGAGCGTGGCGACGGCCCGCTCGAGCGCGGCCCGCCGCTCGGGGTCGGGGAGGGCCTTCCGGCCGAACGCGGTCTGCTCGGCGGTGTAGGGCGAGCTCGGTCCGGCGCCCGCCCCGAGGCCGAGCAGCAGGCGGCCGCCGCTGACGTGCTGCAGGGTGGCGGCCATGACCGCCAGGGTCCCGGGAGGGCGGTTGGCGACGTTGAGCACCAGCGGGCCGATCGCCACCCTCGGGACCGACTCGGCCAACGCCGTCAGCACGGTCCAGCACTCGAGGACATGCCCCCGGCCTTCGCTGGACCCGGCCAGGTGGTCGTTCAGCCAGATTCCGTCCAGGCCGAGCGCCTCGGCCAACCGCCCGGCCTCCCGCAGCTCGCTCCAACGTCCCTCGAACGTGTCGAGGAGGACGTCGACTCGCACCGGCGGACCCTAGATCTCGGCCCCGTCGATCGGTCGGGATCGGTGCTCAGCCAGCGCCGGGGACGCCCGGATCTCGTTCGTCGAAGACCTCATGTCGCGAGCGAGCCAGTTGCTCGATCGTCCAGTCCCCGTCGCGGCCGTCGAAGTGGGCCGCCACCCGCCATCCCTCCCAGACCGACAGCGTGTGGCCGCTGACGGCCAGAACCTGCCCGCTGATCCCCTCCGCCAGGGGGGATGCCAGCCATCCCACGACGGTGGCGACGCCCTCGGGTCCGAGCTCCTCGCGGTTGGCGTCGACGAAGATCCCGTCGCCCCAGAGCGATTCGGTCATCCGAGTGAACGCCACCGGCGCGATGGCGTTGCAGCGGACGCCGTAGGGAGCGAGCTCGCGGGCCAGGGTGACGGTCATCGTGGCGATGCCGGACTTGGCCACGGCGTAGTTCACGTGTCCCGGGCTCCCACCGTTGAGGCCGTTCGGCGAGGACGTGTTGACGATGGCGGCGTCGCCGGGCCGGCCCGTCGACTTCGACCGGTCCCGCCAGTACGCCCCGGCGAAGCGGCACGTGCCGAAGGTGCCCTTGAGGTGCACCGCGATCACGGTGTCCCAATCGGACTCGTCGAGGTTGAAGCTCATGCCGGTGCGGATCACCCCGGCGTTGTTGACGACGACATCGAGGCCGCCGTAGGTGTCGATGGCCTGCTGGACCAGACCACGGGCACCCTCCCAGGTCGACACGTCGTCGGTGTTGGCGTCGGCCGAGCCGCCCGACGAGCGGATCTCCTCGACCACCTCGTGAGCCGGGCTCCCGTCGGCGCCGCGGCCCTCGAGCGATCCGCCGAGGTCGTTGACCACCACCCGGGCGCCCTGTGCGGCCAGCATCATGGCCTCGGCCCGGCCCATGCCCCGCCCGGCACCGGTGACGATGGCCACCTTCCCGTCGAACACGCCCACGTTCTCCTCCTTGCGTTCGACGACCCGGCCCCGTCGTGGAGCCTTCTACCGGAGGTTCACAACCCGTTCTCGGCCACGAACGGGCCGGCCCGCAGGATGGTGCCGGTGTAGGCGAGAGGATCGGCGCTCGTGAGGACGTGGATGATCGTCTTCACCGGGACCTCCATGGGGATCGCCGCCTCCGGGTCGACCATGCCGCGCTCGCCCATCAGGTCGACGAGCTCAGTTCGAGTGAAGCCTGGATCCACGGTCACGACGGCGACGCCGTGCTGGCGGAGCTCGGGGGCGATCATGTTGCCGAGCCGGTTGAGGGCGGCCTTGCTGGCCCCGTAGGCCAGCCGCTCGCCGATGTGGATGGGCCCGGAACCGTCGGGCGCGGCCGGCCGCGGCGGCATCAGATCGCCCGCCCCCGAGGTGAGGTTGACGATGATCCCGCCGCCGCGCTCGACCATCGAGGGCAGGACGGCCTGCATGAGCGAGAACGGCCCGTGCAGGTTCGTGTCGAACTGCCGGAGCCACTCCGAGCGGTCGAGATCGAGGATCGACGGCGTGCCGCCCGAGGTGTCGGCGGCGTTGTTGACGAGGATGTCGATACCGCCGAAGTGGGCGATCGCCTCCCGCCCCAGGGCCTCGATGTCACTCGGGACCATCAGGTCCATCTGCACCGCGACGGCGTCCCCGCCGGCGGCCTTCACGGCGTCGACGGTCTCGCCGATCGAGCCCGGGAGGCGACGGTGGCGCTCGACGGTCCGCGCCGCCACGACCACGTTGGCGCCGCGTCGGCCCAGCTCGACGGCGAGCTGCTTGCCGATGCCCCGACTGGCGCCCGTGATGATCGCCGTCTTGCCCTTGATCTCCATGCCACTCCTCGGGCTCGGTGGACGCGCCTCGCCGACCGGACCCACCCGCGGCCCGGTCGACGGAGCAGAGGTCCGGTCGGTTACTCCTGGCCCTCCAGCGGCGGCGCGCCGACGTGGGGGAAGAGCTCGAGGAACGCCCCTTGGGTGATGCGATGTCGGGTCTCGGGGCTCACGTCGTCGAGGAGCTCGTGGAGCGTCTTCTGGGTGTGGCCAAAGGTGCCCTCGATGTGGGGGTAGTCGCTGCCCCAGAGGACGTTCGGGTAGCCCATCGACGTCACCGTCAGGACCGCCGTCGGGTCGTGCTGGAACGACGCGTACACCTGGGTCTTCATGATCTCCGACGGCATCTTCGTCAGCTGGTCGCGTACGAACTCGGAGTGCTGGCGGAAGGCCTCGTCCAGTCGGTCCCCGATGAACGGCATCCAGGAGGCACCTGCCTCGGAGATCAGGACCTTGAGGCCGGGGCGCTTGTCGAGGATGCCGGACGCCACCATCGAGGCGGCCATGTCCATGCCGCCGTAGCAGGCGTAGAGGTAGTTCATCGTCCCGGCACCGGGGCCGTGGTGGTGGATCGGGTCCTCGCCGACGGGCGGACCGGTGTGGATCGTCAAGACCATGCCGGTCTCCTCGGCGACGTCCCACAGCGGGTCCCAGTAGGGACGGTTGAAGTCCGGCACGTTCTTCGGCGAACCCGGCGGCAGGCCCAGGGCCTTGAGGCCCAGGCCGGCCGAGCGCTCGACCTCCGCGACCGCATCGTCGATGTCGAGCGAGGAGACCTGAGCCGGCATGACGTGACGGATGCTCTGCTTCTGGACGTCGGCCGACCACTCGTTCACGGCCTTGAGCGCCTCACGGATGAGCACGGGGTCGGTGATCATCGAGTTCCAGAAGCCGACCGAGGCGTAGATCACCTCGGCCCAGATCCCCTCGTCGTCGAGGTCCTGCCGCCTGATCTTCCAATCGCTCGCGCCGGGGGCCTGCAGGGCCTCGGCCAGCGTGCGGCCCTTCGAGCCCTTGACCACGCCGATGCGGGGCATGGGACGCTGGAAGGAGGTGCCATCCACGTAGATCGTCTCGTACGACCCGTCCTCCGACTTCACCGAGCGCGGCATGCGCTCCCGCAGCTCCTTCGGCAGGGCGGCGTACAGATCGGGCGGCTCGTTGTAGTGCGAGTCGCCGGAGTTGCTCCAGATCTTCATCGATTGCCTCCCCTACGAGCGGACCCTCGCGTCCTCGATGCCCTGAACGTTAGCCAGAGCCGGCGGGACACGAAAGTGATCACTTTCATTTCTCGCCGGCCGAGAGCGACCGGTGACGGTCTCCGCGTCAGTCGGCGGCCTTCACCCGGAGCTCGAAGAGATCGCCACGACCGGCCTGACCGCCGGGATCCAGGGAGTGACGGAGGTGACGGGCCTCGTTGACGTCGACCCCGGCCCTCACGAAGGCTCTCTCGAGACCGGGCCCGGCCAGGACCACACCGCTCGGTCCGATCACGATGCCGGACCCGCCGGGCACGCCGTTCTGGATCTCGGCCGCGTGGTTGGCGCCGACGACGAAGATCCCGGCCTCCCGCGCCGCCGCCCGCAGCGTCGCCACCCAGCTGTCGCCGGTCTCCGAGGTCGGCGCCAGGAGGAGGTCGAGGCCCTGCGCCTGGAGCGCGGCCCGGGCGAGGGGCAGGCGCACGTCGTTGCCGGGCAGCGTGCCGATGCGACCGAACGGTGTGTCGACCACGGCCGGGGCGGCGAGACCGCGACCCCATGTCAGCGCCTCATCCCCGACGGGCGAGAGCAGGCGCTGGACGGACTCGGTCGCTCCTGCCGGCGAGAACAGGAGCTGCGAGCAGAAGAGCGCCGCCCCCCCGTCGACGCGCTCGGTGACGCCGATCGACACGTAGACGCGGTGCCGCTTGGCGGCCAGCGCCAGCACCTGGGTCACGGCGGATCCGACGACCACGGCGTTGTCGAAGAGGTCGCCCGAGCGGTCGGGCGTCCCCCGGTCGCCCCGCTCCGCCCCGTGCACCCACGCCGGATAGCCGGGCAGGAACCCCTGCGGGAACATCACCAGCTGCGCGCCCTCGCCGGCAGCCCGGGCCACCAGCGACAGAGCCAGGTCGAGGGTGCTGTCGCGGTCCAGGTACACGGGCGGGCTGACAGCAACCGCCACCTGTAGGGCTTCGACGCGTCGCCCGGCGGTCATCGGTCCGGACCCTGACCGGCCCGATGCGGCCGGCTGGCTCTCGACCTTCGGGGCCGTGGCCAACTCGGCCCGCATCGCCTCCGGCACCAGCGCGGAGGCAGCCTCGCCGTCGCCGGAGGCGAGGAGGTCGCGCACCTTGGTCGACGAGATGTGCTCCAAACCCGGGTCGGACGGCGCGAACTCGGTCGGGACGCCTTCGGACATGAACTTGTTGAGGACCGCCAGCGACCGTTCGAGGTCGGCGTCCTTGTGGGCGGACCGGATGATGACATCGGCGTGCTCCCGCTTGGCCAGGTCACCGGTCACGCCCCGGAAGACGACGCAACGCACGTTGGGGAGATGGGCGGTGGCCGTCGTGGCCAGGGCGGCACGGGCGTCGGGCGTGAACATCCCGCTCGGCTTCTCCGGGTTGCCGAGTATCCCGACCACCACTTCGTCGTGGAGCTGGGCGGCCCACTCGACGATCGACAGGTGACCGAGATGGAAGGGATCGAACGAGCCGGGGAACAACGCGATCGTCACGGGGAGAGTGTCGTTCAGATTGGCCCGCCCGTCCCGTTCGGCGCGGCGCTACGTTTCCCGTGCCGTCCGGGGGGACGGGAAGCGCGCCGGGAACCGAACGGCGCGGATCCAACAGGGGAACGAAGGTGCGCCCTCGCCGGCCGTTTCGCCGGCGGTCTCCGCTCGGGGCGCGCCGAGCTCGAGGAAGGTCGTGGGCATGGCCGCAGCGCTCGAAGGACTCCGGGTGGTCGATCTGACGAGCACCCAGCCGGGGGCCGAGGTGACCCAGCTCTTCGCCGACTTCGGTGCTGACGTGGTGCTGGTCGAGCCGCCGGGCGGGACACCGCTGCGGACCCAGGCCGCCGCCCCCAACTGGCTCCGCGGCAAGCGCAGCATCGAGCTCGACCTGCACGACGCCGGCGACCTTGCCGTCGCCAAGGCGCTGTGCGCGGAGGCCGACGTCGTGGTCGAGACCTGGCGGCCGGGGGTCGCCGATCGGCTCGGCCTCGGTTACGACGAGCTCAGCGCCACCAACCCCCGCCTCGTGCACGGTTCGATCACTGGCTTCGGCCGCACGGGCCCGTACGCCCGGCTCCCGGGCTACGAGGGCATCGTCATGGCGAAGATCGGTGGGTACGGGCAGCTGCACCTCACCGACCGTTCCGGACCGTCCTTCTCGGCCACCCCGGCGGCATCGTTCAACGCCAGCCAGGTGCTGCTCCATGGCCTGTTGGCCGCCCTCTACGAGCGGGAGACCAGCGGCCTCGGGCAACGGGTCGAGACCTCCCTGCTGGCCGGCCAGACCACCCATGACTGCTGGAACTGGCTGATCCGGATGGTGGCGGCCCGCTACTCCGGCGCCTTCACGGCCGTCCCCCGGGTCGACGAAGCCCGACGGGTGCCCAACGGTTGGCTGTCGTTCCGCCTCCTGGTCGGTCTCTCGAAGGACGGCCGCTGGATGCAGTTCTCCCAGACCTCCGAACGACTCTGGACGGCCTTCATGCGGGTCCTGGGGCTGGAGTGGATGCTCACGGATCCAGAGTGGAAGGACGCCCATTCCTCCGAGGACATCGACGTACGGGAGGCGTACTGGGAGCGGATGCTCGCCGTCATCCGCTCGAAGACGATCGCTGAGTGGTACGAGGTCTTCGACTCGGAGCCGGACGTGTTCGCCGAGATGTTCCGCACCGGCACCGAGCTGCTCCACCACCCGCAACTGGAGTTCGACGGCTCCGTCGCCCAGCTCGACGTACCGGCCTCCGGCAAGGTGACCGAGCCCGGCCCACTGGTGAAGATGAACGCCACCCCGGCGACGGTCGGACTCCCACCCGACCTCGACCAGCACGGCGCGGAGATCAGGCGCGGCGTTACATCCGTGGGCGCCCCGACCGGCGACGCCACAGGTGGAGGGGCCGGTGCCGGTCGGCCGCCCCTCGACGGGGTCACGGTGGTCGAGCTGGGCACGTTCTACGCCGGCCCGTTCGGTTCCACGATCCTCGCCGACCTCGGTGCCCGGGTCATCAAGATCGAGCCGCCGGCTGGTGACTTCGCGCGCTACTACGACGACTCGGTCGGGGACGTGTCGGCGTACTTCGCCTGGTGCAACCGCGGCAAGGAGTCGGTGGTGCTCGACCTCAAGGAGGCCGCCGACCGCGACGTCGCCGAACAGATCATCGCCCGCGCTGACGTGCTGGTGCAGAACCTCGCGCCCGGCGCCGCCGAGCGGCTCGGCCTCGATGCGGTTGCTGCCGTCGCGCGACACCCACGGCTGGTCGGCGTCGACATCAGCGGGTACGGCACCGGTGGCAGCCGTGACGGATCACGTGCCTATGACTTGCTCGTGCAGTCCGAGGCCGGGTCGTGTGCCGTGACCGGCACCGCCGACGCGCCGGCGAAGCCTGGGATCCCGATGGCCGACGTCGGCACTGGCATG
>DASXLH010000101.1:0-7138 GCA_036496335.1 Acidimicrobiales bacterium | reverse complement strand
GTCGGCGATGTCCCGTGTGAAGTCCTGGAACGCCTGGGTGGCGCCGAGCGGGTTGCTGCCGTCGTCGGTCTCCACCTGGGCGACGTGCACGAAGCTGACCCCGTCGTCGAGGCGGAAGGTGACGTAGCGCAGGCCATCCGGGCGGTCGAGGTCCAGCTCGCCGAAGACCTTCTCGACCAGCGCCTGGTTCTCGTCGGCCCGATCCGGCTTCGTCCGGTAGCGGACGATCGTGATGGTCATGGTGGGGACCCCCTCAGGTTGGTTGCCCGGTCTTCACGGCTCGATGTTCGTAACCTTCCGGCTACGGTAACACTGCCGTTACCGTCAAGCGGTCGGAGCGGTCCGGCTGGGGCATCCTGGGAACGTGAGCGAGCCGGCCATCACGACCAACGGGCTGTCGAAGGCCTTCGGGTCCCTCGTGGCGCTCCATCCGCTCGATCTCGAGATGGCGGCCGGCGAGGTGCTGGGCTACCTCGGTCCCAACGGGGCCGGCAAGACCGTCACCATCCGCCTGCTGCTCGGCCTCCTCCGCCCGACCGCCGGCGGAGCCAGGATCTTCGGCCTCGACAGCCAGGCCGACACCGCCGATGCTCACCGCCACCTCGCCTACGTCCCGGGTGAGGCCAGCCTGTGGCCGGCGCTCACGGGCGAGGAGACCCTGCACCTGCTGGGTCGGGTCCACGGGCGGGTCGACGGTCGCTACCGCGACGAGCTGGTCGAGCGCTTCGCCCTCGACCCAACCCGGAAGGTGCGCACCCTCTCCAAGGGCAACCGGCAGAAGATCAGCCTGATCGCGGCGTTCATGTCGCGGGCCGAGTTGCTGGTGCTCGACGAGCCCACGTCCGGGCTCGACCCGCTCATGGAGCAGGAGTTCCGCCGGGCCGTGCTCGAGGCCAAGGACGGGGGCCAGGCCGTCTTCCTGTCGTCGCACATCCTGAGCGAGGTCGAGGCTCTCTGCGATCGGATCGCCATCCTCCGCGCCGGTCGCCTGGTCGAGACCGGCACGATGTCCGACCTCCGCCACCTCTCGGCGCTCACCGTCGAGGTGACCTTCGACGGCACGCCGCCCGATCTCGATGGCGTGCCGGGTGTGAGCCAGGTCGAGATCGTCGGGAGCCTCCTCCGGTGCCAGGTGAACGGACCGATCGAGCCGTTGCTCCAACGCCTGTCCACCGCCCGGGTGACCCAGCTCCTCAGCCGGGAGCCGTCGCTCGAGGAGATCTTCCTGGCCCACTACGGGGTGTCGTCGCTGGAGCTCGGCCGGGAACCGGCCGCGCCCCGAGCTGGTGACGGGGACGACGGTGGCGACGACCCGCGCTGAGGCCGGGATCACGGCGTGGTCGTCGTCGGCCACCAGGACCGTGATCGCCCGACGGGTGGCCAGGGTCGCCGCCCGCGGCGCCGCCCTCTGGGGGTTCGTGTTCGGGGCGGTCGTCGTCGCCTCGGTGACGGGCTACGTCAACGCCTACCCGACGCTGGCCGACCGGCGGGGGGTGGCCGAGAGCCTGGGCACCAACCCGGGCGTGCAGGCCCTGCTTGGTACCGCTCACCGCATCGACACCGTCGCCGGCTTCGTCGCCTGGCGCAGCGTCGGGGTGATGGGGCTGGTCGGGGGCGTGTGGGGCCTGCTGACCGCCACCCGGCTTCTGCGGGGTGAGGAGGACGCCGGCCGTTGGGAGCTCCTGCTCACCGGGCGGACGGACCGGGGCCGGGCCGCCCTCGCCGGCTGCGCCGGGCTGGCCGGTGGGTTGGTGGCCCTCTGGATCCCGACCGCGGTCCTGACGGTCCTCGCCGGGCGCGGTCCCGACGCCGGCTTCTCCGTCACGGCCAGCCTCTTCCTGTCGGTCGCCCTGGTGGCGCCGGCGGCGATGTTCCTGGCGATCGGCGCGCTGTGCAGCCAGCTGGCCGCCACCCGGCGCCAGGCCTCGACCCTGGCCGCCGCCGTCCTGGGCGTCTCGTTCGTGGTCCGACTCGTCGCCGACAGCGGCACCGGCCTGCGGTGGCTGGCATGGGCCAGCCCACTCGGCTGGGTGGGGGAGCTGCGCCCTCTCACCGGCACCCGGCCCGCTCCCCTCCTCCTCGTGGCCGCCGTCGTGGCCGGTTCCGTCGCCGGGACGGTGGCGCTGGCCCGGCGCCGGGACCTGGGCGGCAGCATCCTGGCCGACCGGGCGTCGGCCCCGGCCCGGACCCGCCTCCTGGGCAGCCCCCTGGCCTTCGCGGTGCGGCTCTCCCGGGCCACCACGGCCGGATGGATGGTCGGGGTCGCCCTCGGCGGCTTCATCTTCGGGGTGGTCGCCAAGGCGGCCGGCGACGCCCTCAACTCGGGGTCGGCGGCGGATCTGCTGGCCCGCATCGGAGGGCGGTCGACCGGCGCCCGGACCTATCTGGGGGTGGCCTTCTTCGTGATCGGATCCCTGGTCGCGCTCCAAGCCGCTGGGCACGTCGCCACCACCCGGGACGAGGAAGCCGACGGGCGGGTCGACAACTTCCTGGTCCGCCCCGTCCGTCGGATCCCGTGGCTGGCCGGACGGCTGGCGGTGGCCGTAGCCGCCATCACCGCCACGGGGCTGATCGCGGCGCTGGCGGCTTGGATCGGCGCCGCATCGCAGCACACCGGCGTCGGCCTGGCTGCCATGGTGGGCGCCGGCTTGAACGTGGTCCCCGCCGGCGTCGTGGTCTTGGGCATCGGCACGCTGGCCCATGCCGCGCTACCGCACCGGGCCTCGGCGGTCGCCTACGGGCTCGTCGGCTGGTCGTTCCTGATCGAGCTGGTGGGCGGGATCGTCGACGCCGACCACTGGCTGCTCGATCTCTCGCTGTTCCACCACCTGGCGCCCGCCCCGGCCGTCTCGCCCCGGGCGGGAGCGGCGGTCGCCATGGTCCTCGTCGGGTTGGCGGCGGCGGCGGTCGGGGCGCTCTGGTTCCGGCGCCGGGACCTCGTTCCCGCCTGACGGCGTCCTGTTCGGGGTCGTGAGGCGGGTGCTCAGCCCAGCGTCGCCTGGATGGCGGCGATGGTGGGGTTCGAGCAGGTGGCGGCCGGTTGGTTCCCGGTGACCGAGCAGATGGCGGCCGTGTTCTGGTTGGCGGCGCCGATCACACCCTTGGCCACCGCACTCGTCGGGTCGGAGAGGGCGGCCGCGATCTGCTCGTGGGTCTTGCCGGCGAGCACCCCGGGGTCGTAGGTGGCACCCGAGACGATGTACTTCCCGCCGATGTCGATGAACGGGATCGCCCCGGCGGCGTTGGCGGCCACGTACGGGGGCGCGTCGTAGGTGTCGAGGAGCTGTTGCTGCTCGGCCGTCGGGGTGTCGAGCTTCGGGTAGTTGCCCCCCGACAGCTCGTTGCCGGCCAGCTCGACGCCCTCGAAGGCGACGTACTGGCTGTCGAACGAGGCGCCATGGAACGAGAACGTGGGGGTCGAGGGGTAGACGTCGGTGCTCGACGAGTGCGTGGTCTGCAGCCCGGAGAACGTGCCGAACCGGGAGAGCGCAACGATCATCGCCCAACGCTCGGCCGCGCAGTACGGGCAGTACTCGGCACCCAGGTAGACGATGAGGGGCTTGCCGTCCTTGGTGAGGGCGGGCGCGTCGATCGGCTTCGGCCCGGTGGCGCTGCCGGCACCCACGGCCGTGCTCACCGAGGCCGGCACGCCGGTGACGCTGGCCAGGAGCGAGCCGGCAGCATCACCAGAGGTCTTGCTCCCGGAGGAGCTCCTGGCCACGATGGCACCGATCAGCGCGCCCACCACCACGAGGACGGCCAGCCCCGCCACCCACGGCACCCGGCGGCGCGGCGGTCGGTTACGCCGGGCACGCTCGGCGCGTCGTTGCTGGCTGTTCATGAGGGGCTCCTTGCTGGGTGGCCGCGGTCGGCGGACCGGGCGACGAAGACCATGGTCAGGATGAAGACGAAGGCCGCCATCGCCATGAACGGGATCGAGACGAACCCGAGCTCCCACACGTAGCGGACGGTGCATGGCTCGGCCACGGTGCAGAACGGCGTGTGATGGCCCGGGAAGGCCTGGAGCTGGGTGTGGTAGGCGGCGAAGCCGAGCCCGATGAGGGCGGGCGGGGCCACGTAGGTCCAGACCGTGCGATCCCGGCGGACGGCCGAGACGAGCAGCGTCAAGGTCAACGGGTACATGGCGATCCGCTGGTACCAGCACAGCTTGCACGGCACGAAGTGGGCGACCTCGGAGTAGTAGAGGCTCCCGAGGGTGGTGACCAGGGCGACGACGAAGCCCAGCCACAGGGCGCTGGCGGCCAGGTCGTCGTAGGCGCCCGCCAGGGCGGAACCGGCCGGTCGTCGGCGGGCGGCGAGCGCCAGCCCCATCGCGCCCAGCGCGCCGGCCAGGCAGGCCAGGGCCAGCACGGCGAAGAACAACGAGAAGGTCGGCGTGTCCACGGGTGGCGTCCGGCTATCGGGGTTCGGGCAGGCCGGGCGCCGACCACTCGTACAGGCGTGACATGCCGGTCGGAACGGTAACGCCACCTTTCCTGGCGCACGTGTCACGGCCTCCGTGGCGGACGCGTCGGCCCAGCGTGGAGCGTTGGAGCGGGCGAGCAGAATAAGGTCCTTGGCCTCGCACGCCGATGAGTGGGTCGTCGGTCGAAGGGAGACGGAGGAGGTGAGGATGCGAAGAGACGAACCTCCGAGTACTACGACCGGGCCGTCGTCGGCGCGCCCCGCCTCCCTGTGATCACGCCTCCGGCCTGATCGGGTCGCGGCAGGCCTCGGAGCGGCCCGAACCCGACCCGTTCGCCGCCACCCAGGAGGTACTTCCATGTCGCCGGGACCGCCCTCGCTGCCGCACCCCTCCGCGCTGCTGCACCGGCGCGTCAATCGCCTCCTCACCAACCGTGCCACCCGGGCCGAGCTGATCTCGGTGGCCGGCCTGGTCGGCCAACCGGTCCTGAACCCCAACGGCGAGCAGCTCGGTCGGGTCGCCGACGTCGTCGCCCGATGGGAGGGCGAGGAGTATCCCCCCATCACGGGCCTCGTGGTGCGGGTCGGTCGTCGGTCCTCGTTCGTCACGATCGACCAGGTCGACAAGCTCGAGGCCAAGAAGGCGCACCTTCGCTCGGGTCGTGTCGACCTGGTCGGCTACAACCGCCGCCCCGGGGAGGTGGCGCTGGTCGGTGACGTGCTCGACCACCAGCTGGTCGACGTCGACGGCGTCCGCGTGATCCGGGCCGCCGACCTCTACGTGACCCACGCCGGTGGCCGTCTCCTGCTGGTGGGGGTCGACGTCGGGATGCACTCGCTCCTGCGCCGGCTCGGACCGGCGAGCCTCCGGGCCCGGGCCACACCCGATCGCGTGCTCGACTGGGCGGCCATCCAGCCCTTCGCCGCCGGCCAGGGTCAGGTGCCGTTGCGCAGCACCAACCAGGAGCTCCATCGGCTGCGGCCGGCTGAGCTGGCCGACCTGCTCGAGCAGCTCGGGCGGACGCAGCGCCAGGAGCTGCTCGGCGCCCTCCAGCCCGACGTGGCCGCCGACGCCCTGGAGGAGATGGAGTCGGCTCCCCTGGCGGCCCTCCTGCGGGAGGCGCCGGAGGAGCAGGTGGCATCGCTGCTCGAGAGCATGGAGCCGGACGAGGCCGTCGAGGCCCTCCGCGACCTCGACGAGGAGCGCCAGGGGGAGCTGCTCGGCGCCATGTCGGCCGACCGGGCGGCCGCCCTCGGCGCGATGTTGCGCTACCCGGCGACCACCGCCGGCGGCATCATGACGACCCGGCTCCTCATCTTCGAGGGATCGGCGACCATCGGCGAGGCGCGCGAGCAGCTCCGGGCCATGGCCGATCACGCCGCCGACATCGACAACGTCTCGGTGGTCGACGCCATGGGCCGGCTGGTCGACGAGATCAGCCTCTTCGAGATCGCCACCGCCTTGAACGACGAGGTGCGGCTCCGGGAGCTCATGGGGGAGCCCTGGCCGATCACCGTCGACGCCGATGCCAGCATCGGCGAGGTCATCGAGTGCCTGGCCGCCAACCGCCGCTCGTCGGTCGTGGTCGTCGACGAGGACGAGCACCCCCTCGGCCGGATCCTGGCCGACGACCTGATCGACGCACTCGCCTCCGACCGCGGCCGCCTGCGCTTCCCGAGGGTCGTGGAGTGAGCAGGACAGGGCGATGACCGAGCCGCCGGCACCGGCGCCGACGCCGGCGCCGGCCGGTCGGCGCCGACTGCTGGTGTGGTTCGCGATCCTCGGGCCGGGCCTGATCGCCGCCAACGCCGGCAACGACGCCGGCGGCATCGCCACCTACGCCTCGGCCGGGGCCCAGTTCGCCTACGCCTCCCTGTTCCTCATGGTGCTGGTCACGGTCGCGCTGGTCGTGGTGCAGGAGATGTCGGCCCGGCTGGGGGCGTACACCGGCGAGGGCCTCATGTCCCTCATCCGGGAGCAGTTCCCGCTGCGGATGGCGGCCTTCGCCATCGCCTGCCTGCTGGTGGCGAACGTCGGGCTGGTGGTGTCGGAGTTCGCCGGGATCGGCGCCGCCTTCGAGCTCTTCGGGGTCTCCCGCTACGTCGTCGTTCCGATCTCGGCCGTGCTGATCTGGTCGGTGGTGGTGTTCGGCTCGTACCGCTACGTCGAACGGGTCTTCCTCCTGCTGTCGATGGTGTTCGTCGCCTATCCGATCGCGGTCGTGCTCAGCCGCCCGGATCTGAGCGCGGTCGTCTCGCACAGCGTGCTGCCCCACTTCCCCGCCAACCGCGAGTTCCTCTTCCTCGCGGTGGCCATCGTCGGCACCACCATCACGCCGTACATGCAGCTCTACCAGGCAGCGGCGGTGGCCGATCGCGGGGTGGGACCGGACGACTACCCCGACGCCCGGATCGACTCCGTGGCCGGTTCGATCTTCGCCAACATCGTGTCGATGGCGATCATCATCGCCACGGCCGCCGCCATCGGCGGGACCGGACCGCTGCAGTCGGCCAAGCAGGCGGCGGAAGCCTTGAAGCCGGTGGCCGGCGCCTGGGCCGAAGCCCTGTTCGGCCTCGGCCTGCTGGGGGCGTCCGCGCTGGCGGCGGCGGTGATCCCGTTGGCCACCGCCTACGCCGTCGCCGAGGCGGTCGGGGCGGAGCGGTCGACCTCGCGGCGCTTCCGGGAGGCCCCCCTGTTCGGCGGGCTCTTCAC
>DASXLH010000100.1:0-4254 GCA_036496335.1 Acidimicrobiales bacterium | reverse complement strand
CGAGCTGACGTCGCGGGCCCTCCCGGTGGTGATCGTCTCCGGGCTGTGCGGGGTCGGGTCCCTGGTCCTGCTCCTGCGGGGCTCGGCCCGGCGGGCCCAGGTTCTGGCCATCGGTGCGGTGGCCAGCGTGGTGGTGGCCTGGGGGGTGGCCCAGTGGCCCTACGTCCTGCCGACCAGCCTCAAGGTCACCGCCGCGGCCGCCCCCACCGACACGCTCGCCACCCTCCTGGTGGCGGCCGGCGGTGCCGTGCTCATCGTGCTGCCGGGCTTCGTCCTGCTCTACGTGCTCGATCAGCGGAGCCTGCTGCCGGGAGAAGGCGCAGACTGAATGGTCTGCCGACCTGCCGACGGCGTCCCGTCTTCCTCATCCCAGACCGTGATCTCGACCAAGGAGCGAACACCATGAGCACGTCCGTCCGCCGAGGCCTCGGTGCCGCGATCATCTGCCTGGCGATGGTGGCCTCCGCCTGCAGCAGCAGCTCGAAGACGACCACGACCTCGTCGGCAACCACGTCGACCACCACGACCTCGTCGACGGCGACGGCGACGGGAACGGCCGACTTCTGCGCCGCCCGGGCCAGCTTGAAGTCGTCGCTCGACGACCTCAAGAGCGTCAACATCCTCAAGGACGGGACCACGGCCATCCAGGCTCAGGTCTCGACCATCAAGGACGAGGTGGCGAAGCTGAAGTCGGCGTCATCCGACGCGTTGCAGCCCCAGATCACGTCCTTCCAGAAGGCCCTCGACTCCCTCGGCGACGCCCTCCAGAACTCTGGTTCAGGGGGCGTGGCGGCCGTGGTCGGGGCGGCGACGCAGGTGGTCTCGGCCGGAGCGGTCCTTCTCAACGCGCTCGACTCCGTGAGGTGCAACAGCTGACCGTGACGACCGGTCGAGTCGACAGGCGTGCTGACAAACCGATGACCTGCGGCCGGTTTTCGAGCAGGCCGGATCGGGAAGGTGGCGAATCGTTCCCTAGGCTTCCGCCACAGGTCACGGGAGCCGGGTGGGTGAGGGTGCGGGAGAGGTCGGCGATCGTGAGTGCGAGGTGGACGGGCACGTTCCTGGCCGTCGCCATCCTGGTGGCGGTCGCCTCGCCCGCGGCGGCCGCGGCGGCCACCACCACGCCGGCCGCGACGGCTGGGTCGTCGAGCTCGGTGGCCGTGGCCCAGGCCTATGCCGCCCAGGCGGAAGCCACCGACGCCTGGATCGGTACCCCCGGCGTGCTCGCCACCGGGGTGGGGCGCACCGCCGCCAACCGGCCATCGGTGGTGGTGTTCGTCGCCGACAGCTCGGTGTCGGTACCGGCCGCCGTGGAAGGCGTGCCCACCACCAAGATCGTGAGCGGGCCGGTCGTCCCCTTGAGCTGCACCGGCCCGCCCTTCGTCAGCCGGTGTGACCGGCCCGTGCCGCTCGGGGTGTCGGCCGGGCACTACCTGGTGACGGCCGGGACCATCGGGGCGCTGGTCGAGGACGCCACCGGCCAGCAGTACGCGCTGAGCAACAACCATGTGTTCGCCAACGAGAACACCGCCAACATCGGCGACCCGATCCTGCAACCCGGGGCGGTCGACGGAGGGAACCCGGCCAACCCGGCCGACTTGCTCGGCACGCTGGCCGCCTTCCAGCCCGTGGTGACCTGCTCCTCGTCCTGCTCCTCGGCGCCGGGCAACACGATCGACGCCGCCCTGGCCGCCGTCGCCCCCGGGACGGTGTCGCGTACCACCGCCTGCGGCTGGACACCTTCGGTGAACACGGTGTCGGCGGCCTCCCTGGCTGTCGGCACGCCGGTGAAGAAGTGCGGACGCTCCAGCGGCGAGACCACCGGCACGGTCACGGCCATCAACGTCACCGCCATCGTGAGCTTCGGCTCGTCGTCCAACGCCGCCCGCTTCGACGGGCAGATCGCCACGACCTCTATCGCCATCGCGGGTGACTCGGGTTCGCTGGTGGCCGACAGCTCGGGCCGGCCGCTCGGCATGGTGATGGCGGGCGGCTCGGGGGTGACCTTCCTCAACCCGATCGACGCCGTGCTGCAGCACTTCGGCGTCACCATCGACGACGGCATCCCTGGCCCGCCGCCGGTGCCGCAGGGAGCGTCGTGCCAGTCGCCGCCCAACCCGTGGGG
This sequence comes from Acidimicrobiales bacterium, assembly GCA_036496335.1. Taxonomy (GTDB): domain Bacteria; phylum Actinomycetota; class Acidimicrobiia; order Acidimicrobiales; family CADCSY01; genus JAEKLB01. Next base: position 2,129 of record DASXLH010000100.1, on the reverse strand, counting down.
CCCGAAGGCGGTGGCCGGTCTGAGCACGCCCGACGGCGGCGGGTTCTGGCTGGCGGCCGCCGACGGACGGGTCTCCAGCGAGGGCAACGCCACCTTCGAGGGCGACGCCTCCTGCCTCCCGCTCAACGGTCCCATCCTCGGAGGCGCCTCCCGGCCCAGCGGTGTCGGGTACTGGCTCAACGCGTCGGACGGTGGGGTCTTCACCTACGGGTCGGCCCGGTTCTTCGGATCGATGGGCGGCACCCGCCTGAACCAACCGGTGTTCTCGATGGCGTCGACGAGGACGGGCAACGGCTATTGGCTGGTTGCCTACGACGGCGGGATCTTCAGCTTCGGTGACGCGCCCTTCTACGGGTCCACCGGGTCGCTGCACCTCGTCCAACCGGTGATTGCCATCTCCTCGTCGTCGAGCGGCGCCGGCTACCGCCTGGTCGGCCGCGACGGCGGGATCTTCAGCTTTGGTGACGCGCCGTTCTTCGGCAGCCTGCCCGGAGCGGGCGTGCACGTGAGCGACGTGATCGGCATTGCTCCCACGCCGAGCGGCCAGGGGTACTGGATCATCCGGGCCGGCGGCCAGGCCTACGCCTTCGGGGACGCGCCCTACTTCGGCAACGGATCGGCCTCGGCCTTCGACCCGGTGGTCGGGGTCATCGCCAACCCGGCCGCCGCCGGCTACCGCCTCGTGCTGGCCTCGGGTGCCACCGCCGCCTTCGGCGACGCTCCCGGCTGACGTCTGGGGCGTCCGGGCAGCGTGCCCTACACTCGTCCGGCCCAGCGCTCGTAGCTCAACGGATAGAGCATCTGACTACGGATCAGAAGGTTGGGGGTTCGAATCCCTCCGAGCGCGCAAGAAAGCCCTGGTCAGAAGCCTGTGTGACCAGGCCGCCGGTCCCCTCAGGGGATTTCGCTAATGACCGCCTCGAGGATCTCGCGGCGACGTTCACTGAAGGCCATGAGCACGTGATGGTCGATCCCGGCCAGGTCGGCCAGGCCCCGCCGGGTGGGCTGCCACTCGACGCCGAGGCGGCGGCTGACTTCATCGCGCAAGGCTGCGTGGTAGAGCCGGCCGGCGGACCCGCTGTGCGCAAGCAGGACCGCGCGCCCAGCGATGACCACCGCCCATCAGTGCCGCGCACCAAGTTGGCGACTAGCACGTGGGTGGGAGCTGTCGGTGCCCGGCCCCCGACGTGCAATGCCGGAACCCAGCTGCCACCAGACCATCACCGGCGATCGTCGTGCGGCCGTCCTTGCCCCGGCGCGTGAAACACAGATGCCGTTCCAGATGGCTGATTGCCTGACGAACGGCCTCGTCATGCGCCGCGCTTACCTCCGTGCTGACTTGACGGTCGCCTAGCGCCCACAGCAGTGAGACCGACTTCGGCGCGGAGAGGGTCACATCGAAGCCCGGCACTTTCGAGCGCTGCCGAGCGAGCCGAGCGCCGTTCCGGTCAAGACCGGCAAGAGCGGCGCGGAGATCGTCGGCGTCGATTTCGCCCGCCCACCCGAGCGCGTCGGCACCGTGGCCGAGCCACAACCCGGGCGCTTCGCTGTCGGCCAGGTAATAGTCCTCGACGCCCGCGGTGACCTGCGACAGGTAGTACTCGACGCCACCGCAGCCCAACTTCCGGATCGACAACCTGCCCTCCCTAGGCGCGTCGACACCGCCGAACGGGACACGCGCATCGCAAGATGGCAGCCGTGTGAGAACGATCAGAGCCCTTGAGACTCGACTCCGCCGGTGGCAGCAGAACGGAATCGTCCTTATGCGGCGGGGCGCATGGGTTCGGCTGCGTCGCCGGCGTGCTGATGCTGGTCCACGGCGTGCTGGTCATCGTGGTCTTCAGCGTCGACCGTTCGCGCGGCGCCGTCCGAGGGGTCGGCGAGACCGCCGTGACGCGCAACGGCGAGGATCACCCCGAAGTACCAGCCGCCGGCCACGCCAGGGACTACGGCGATCCCGGCTGCGGATGACCAGGAGAGTCCGCCGATCTTTGCGATCCCGACGATGATGGCGAAGCTGACAACGAGGCCGCACGCGGCTCCGATCATTCCTGTGCGCTGTTTGTCGATCGGACCTGAAGAAGTCATGGCTTCTCCTCTCTTGGCCGGGGCGGGGCGTCCGCGGTGGG
>DASXLH010000099.1:0-18365 GCA_036496335.1 Acidimicrobiales bacterium | reverse complement strand
CTTGGGCGTCGGACCGGCCGGCTACCTGGGCGAGTGGCACGCCTTCCGCCAGTACTTCGCCGAGGTCGGCCCGCGGGCCGCGAACGAGCTGATGGTGTGGTTCGAGCCCGACCTCCTGCCCGGCTACGCCTGGTCGTTCCCCCTCGGTGACGGTGCCGCCAACGTCGGCTTCGGCATCCTCCGGGGTGGCCCCGTGGCCACCCGGGCGATGAAGGGGCTCTGGCCGGAGCTGCTGGCCCGGCCCCACATCGCGTCGTTCCTCGGGCCGGACGCCCGACCCGAAGCGCCGCACAAGGCCTGGCCTATCCCCGCCCGGGTCGAGCACAGCGCCCTGAGCGCGGCCGGAGGTCGGGTCCTGTTCGTGGGCGATGCGGCGGCCGCCACCGACCCGATGACCGGCGAGGGCATCGGCCAGGCGTTGCTCACCGGCCGCTGGGCGGCGGCGGCGATCGCCCTCGCCGGCGGGCTCCAACCCGAGCGGGCCGCGGCTGACTATCGACGCCGGGTGGCGACCGAGCTCGTGCCCGACGCCCTCATGGCCCGAGCCCTGAGCCGGGTCCTGCGCCTACCCACCGGCACCCGGGCCGCCGTCCGGGCGGCCGGACTCGGGGGCTGGGCGGGCGAGCAGTTCGGCCGCTGGCTGTTCGAGGACTACCCGCGGGCCTGGGTCGTGACCCCGTGGCGGTGGCGCCACCGGAGCGGGGTTGGGGGAATGGTGGGCAGCCCTGCTCAGGGAGCCTGGGCCGCGTCCAACTAGCCTCGCCCCCCGTGTCCGAGCTCGGGTTCGACGGAAGAGTCGCCATCATCACCGGTGCGGGAGGCGGCCTCGGCCGCGCCCATGCCCTCCTCCTCGCCAGTCGGGGGGCGATGGTCGTGGTCAACGACCTGGGTGGCTCGGTCGGCGGGGCCGGCTCCGATCGGGGCCTGGCCCAACGGGTGGTGGACGAGATCGAGGAGGCCGGCGGCGTGGCCGTGGCCGACACGAACAGCGTGGCCACGGCCGAGGGCGGCGCCGCCATCGTCCGGACCGCGGTCGACACGTTCGGGCGGGTCGACATCGTCGTCAACAACGCCGGCATCCTTCGGGACAAGTCGTTCCACAACCTGACCGCCGAGCAGCTCGACCCCGTGCTCGACGTGCACCTGCGCGGTGCCTTCAACGTGACCGTGCCGGCCTGGTCGCTCATGCGGGCCCAGGGCTACGGCCGGGTGATCAACACCACCTCGGCCTCGGGGCTGCTCGGGAACTTCGGCCAGGCCAACTACGCCGCCGCCAAGATGGGCCTGTGGGGACTCACCAAGGTCCTCGCCATCGAGGGGGCCGCCCACGGGATCCAGGTCAACGCCATCGCCCCCATCGCCCTCACCCGGATGACCGAGGAGATGTTCTCCTCCCTGGCGCCCCACCTCTCCCCCGAGCGGGTCGCCTCGGTGGTCGCCTACCTGGCCCACGAGAGCTGCGGGATCTCGGGGGAGGCACTCTCCTGCGCCGGCGGTCGGGTGGCCCGCTTCTTCGTGGGGCTCACCGACGGCTACTTCGACGCCGAGCTGACTCCGGAGGCCGTGGCCGCCAACCTCACGTCGATCATGTCGGAGGGCGACTACTGGGTCCCCAACGACCTCGAGTCGCAGCTGGCCGAGCTCAGCAAGCGGTTCGGGGTGGAAGGCCGCTGACGTCCTTCGGGGAGGCGCCCGCCGGCCGCATCCCTGCGGTCACGGCTCCTCGGTGTCGACCACCTGGGAGGCGTGGTGCACCACCATCCGCCAGCCGTGCGGGCCGCGCACGAAGACGTTGAGAGCGTTGGCGGTGGCGCCGATCTCGGTGCCGAGGATGTTCTCGTCGACCGATACCCAGGCAGTGTCGCCCACCACCTCGACGTGCTCGTCGGTGAGGATGAACTGCAGCGACCGCCCGTTGCCGAACAGGGCGAAGTAGGACCCGGCGATCGCCCCCCAACCCCGCAGCGACGCCCAGCCCGGATGGGTGCACTGGACCCGCTCCCCGTGCTCCCACAGGGCCGACATGGCGTCGATGTCGGCCGCCTCGAAGGCGTCGTAGTACGCCCGGTTGGCGGCCAGCACCTCGCCCGCGGCGGTGGCGTGCGACTCCGGCCCGCCGGGGCCCGACCCGCCCGGCCAGCCCATGGCCGCCTCCGGCCCGACCGGGTCTCCTTCGTCAGATGCGGCCACCGGCGCACGGTACCGGTACGTCTGGCGGCCTCCGACCGGGGCGGCCGGCTGGCTTGGCTGACGGATCGACGTCGGGCCCGGCCCGGGGCTCCGAGGGTCCCTTGCCGTGTCCCACCCCCTCGGTACGGTCACGGCGTGGCCCTCACCATCCCCGGTTCGCTGTCGCCCTCGAAGGTGTCGTCGTTCCGCGACTGTGCCCTGGCCTTCCGCTTCTCGGTGATCGACCGCCTGCCCGAGCCCTCCACCATCCCTCAGGCCAAGGGCACCGCCGTGCACCGTGCCCTCGAGCTCCTGTTCGGCCTCGAGCCGGCGGCCCGAACGGTCGAGGCCGGCGTCGGCCTGGTGGCCCCGGCCGTCGAGGAGGTCCTCGCCACCGACGAATACCGCTCGCTCGAGGTGCCTGACCCGGCCATCTTCGTGGCCGAGGCCGAAGAGCTGGTCCGGCGTTACTTCCGGCTGGAGGACCCCACCACCATCCATCCCGTCGGTCAGGAGCTCATGCTCGAAGCCGAGATGGGCGGCGTGTTGCTGCGCGGCATCATCGACCGCCTCGACGAGGGGCCCGATGGCGAGCTGATCGTCACCGACTACAAGACCGGGCGGGTCCCCGGCGAGCGCTTCGAACAGGGGAAGCTCGGCGGCGTCCATTTCTACGCCTACCTGTGCGAGCGGGCCCTCGGCCGACGACCCAGCCGCGTCCAGCTGCTCTACCTGGCCGAACCGGTCGCCATCGTGGCCGAGCCGAGCGACCAGTCCATCACCGGGCTCACCCGTCGGGTCGGAGCGATCTGGACGGCGGTCGAACGGGCCTGCTCGCGGGAGGACTTCCGCCCCAACCCGGGCCGGCTGTGCACCTGGTGCGCGTTCAAGGCCTACTGCCCGGCGTTCGGCGGCGACCCCGACTCGGCTCCCGCGGCCGAGGCCGGCCCACGCCCGTTGGTCGCCACCGCGGGCTGAACCGGGGCGTCCCCCGCTCGGGGCGGAGCGCCATCGTGGGCGAGCACCGCTACCGTCGGCGCAGATGCCCGTCGACTTCGTGCCGAGTGAACCCGCCCCTGCCGTGGGCGAAGTGGTCGTCGAGGTCATCGCCGAAGGCCTGGGGACGGTGCCGGAGCGCCGCCCCTCACAGAGCCCGGTGGCGCTCGCTCTGCCCCCTTGGGCCGCCTCCCGCATCCAGGGCTTCGACATCGCCGTCGACGCCTGGTTCGACCGCCTCCGGGGGAACCCGGTCGCCGACCGGGTCTTCTACGGGGCATCGGCCGTCGGCGACTTCTCCCTGCTGTGGCACGTCCTGTCGTTGGGGCGGGTGGTGGTGCACCCGGACACCCAGCGGGAGGCGATCCGCATGGCCACGGCTCTCGCCGTCGAATCGGTGGCCGTCAACATCGGCGTCAAGGCGCTGTTCCGACGGGAGCGGCCGGCCTGGGCCGGCGACCGCCCCCATGACCTGCGCCAGCCGCGCTCCAGCAGCTTCCCGAGCGGGCATGCCACCTCGGGGTTCCTGGCTGCGAGCCTGCTGGCGGCCGGCCGCCCCCGACAGCGGGCGCTCTGGTTCGGCCTGGCCGGCGTGGTCGCCGCCAGCCGCGTGCACGTCCGCATCCACCACGCCTCCGACGTCGTCGGGGGTGCCTTCCTCGGGTTGACCTTCGGCGCGCTCGTCCGCCGAGGGTGGCCCGCGCCGACGAAAGGCCGATCGTGACCCTCCAGTTCGCCGTCACCTACGACTACCGCTGCCCCTTCGCCCGCAACGTGCACGAACACCTGGTCGACGGGCTCAACGACGGCGCCGACTGGGATGTCACCTTCGTGCCCCTGTCCCTCTCCCAGCTCAAGGACCCGAGGTGGGAGGTGGACGACGACTCGGGGCTGCTGGCCCTGCAGCTGTCGATCGCGATCCGCGACGGGCAGCCGGACCGGTTCCTCGACGCCCACCGCGCCCTGTTCGGCATCCGCCACGACCGCGGCCTCAGCCAGCGCGACCCCGAGGTCCTCGCCTCGACGCTGCTCGGCGTCGGGGTCGACGTGGAGGCCGCCCTGGACGCCGTCCGGAACGGGAGCGTCACCGAGACGGTGCGACGCGAGCACGAGGCGGCCGTAGCGGATCACGAGTGCTGGGGCGTTCCGACCTTCATCAAGGACGACCATGCCGCCTTCGTCCGGCTGATGGACCGTCCGGCCGAGTCGGAGATGCCCGCCGTCGACGCCATCGAGCGGATCGTGACGATGCTCGACGTGTGGCCCGGGCTGAACGAGTTCAAGCACACCGCCATCAGCCACTGAGGGCGGACGCGACTCGATCGAGCGTCGCCGGGGGACGCCCCCGGCGGGGTCTCAGTTGACGGCGGCGGTCTCGCTGGCGGCGAGCAGCGTGCGGACGTCGAGGAGCAGATCGGCGACCTCGTTCGACGAGACCAGCTCGCGGTTGAGCAGATCGGCCAGGCCCTTGTCGATCACGGCGAGGGCTTCGCTGATGATCGCCGGCTCGGTCGTCTCGGTCATCTGCGCTCCATCCTCGTCCCCGGTCGTCTGACCGCTCTGGGAAGCGTACCGGTGGGCCGGGCCGCCGGCGCGTCACCGGCGTCCGGTCAGGCCATCCCGAGCCCCGGGGTTGCGTGTCACACCCCCTCCGCATACTGCTGACATGTGGTTCACGAGCGATGAGCAGCGCTGCCGGGGCACCCTGATCCTGCACGCCGACGGCACCGACGAATGCGAGCACGAGCACCTCTGCGGTGCCGACGAGCTCGTCCACGATCACGTCATGGCCTGCCACGAGCTGGGCTGCGCCTGCAGCGGCGAGTCCATGGTGTTGGCCCCGGCGGCCTGAGTGGGCATGAACGTCCAGGAACACGGAATCCTCCCCCTCGCCCAGCGGTTGAAGGAAGCGTCCATGGCCAGCAAGCACCAACCCACCAACCAGCTCCCCCTCCTCACCGAACCTGCGTGGCGGCTCGATGAGCGCACCCGGCAGATCGGGCTGGAAGGCGTGGCCAGCGCCCGTGAGGCGCTGCGTCGGGGCGGTTCGGGGCGTCCCGCCCCCGTCGACCACCACCAGCGCCAAGCCGCCTGAGCTCCCGTGCCGAGGGGCACCAGGCGCCTGATCGGCGCGGCCTTCGTGCTGGGCGTGGCGATCCTCGGCACGCTCACGGTGGCCGACGAGGCCCGTGCCACCCACCTCCCGCCCGGACAGGCGACGGTCACCAGGGACGTCGACGGCGACACGGTCGACGTGCGGATCGGATCCCGCACGGAACGCGTCCGGCTGCTGGGCATCAACACGCCCGAGACGGTGGATCCCCGCAAGCCCGTCGAGTGCTACGGCCATCAAGCGTCAGCCCGAACCGCCCAGCTCATCCCGCCCGGAACCCGGGTCCGCCTGGAGCGCGACGTCGAGCCGCGGGACAAGTACGGGCGCCTCCTCGCCTACATCTACCGGGTCGACGACGGGACCGACGTCAACCTCACGTTGGTGGCCGAGGGCGATGCGGTCGTGCTCACCATCCCACCCAACGGCGCCCGCGTGTCCCAGCTCACCGCCGCGTCCCGGGCGGCGCAGGCCGCCGGGCTCGGGCTGTGGGGCGTCTGCCCCTCCGAAACCGCCCGGTAGCGTCTCCGTGTGCCGCCCACCCTCGCCGAACGTCTCGGCCACGGCGTCGACGATCACCTCCTCATCGTCACCTGCGGCGATCTGGGCACGAGCCACGCATCCAACCTCGGCGGGTACGCCGCCGTCCGGGAAGGCTGGGCGACAGGTGCCTCCCTCGTGGTTCCGGCTCCCTGGGCCCGCGACGCCGCCTCGCGCTACCGGGGTGAGGATCTCGGGGTGGAGCTCACCCTCAACAGCGAGTGGGAGATCCTCCGGTGGGGACCCACCACCCGAGCGCCGTCCCTGCTCGACGGCGACGGCGGCTTCCCCCGCACCGTCCAGGAGCTGTGGGACAACGCCGACATCGACGAGGTCCGCCGGGAAGGTCGCACCCAGATCGAGCGGGCCATCCTGTGGGGCTTCGACGTCTCCCACCTCAGCTCCCGGCTCGACGCCCTGCCCCGCCGGCCCGAGTTCTTCGATGTCGCCCTCGAGCTGGCCGTCGAGTTCGGTCTCCCCCTCCGCCTGCCCGATGCCGAGGAGGAGCGGGCCATCGGGTTCCCCTTGCGTCGCCTCGCCGTCGAGGAGGGCGTGCTCTCCCCCGACCACGTGCTCACCCTCACCACCGGGGGTCTGCGCCCGCCGCTCGACACGGTCCTGCGCAACCTGAGCCCCGGGGTCACCGAGCTGTGCGTATCCCCCGCCTCCGACACGCCCGAGCTGCGGGCCGCGGCACCCGACTGGAAGCTCCGGGTCGAGGACCTGCAGCTGCTCGTCGACGATCCGAACGCCCGGGCGCGGGTGGCGGCCAGCGGTGTGATCCTCGTCGACTACCGGGCCCTGCGCGAGCTCCAGCGGGCCGGCGGCTAACGGCTGGCGTAGTTCGTCGAGGCCGAGAGCGCGGCGCGGGCCTGCTCCCAACCGGTCCTGGCGCTGAAGGCCAGCAGCCGCAGGACCAGACCCTGGTCGCCGGCCAGCTTGGCCCGCCCCTGCATGTAGGCGGTGTCGAGTCGCAGCGAGCCTTCGGCCAGGGCCTGCGCATCCGCGCGGCTGAGGGTCAGCACCAGCCCGGCTGGGGAGGCGTCGTCCAGCTGGAGGGTGATCGGCCGGCCGGCCGCCAGGGTCGCCACCAGGCGCAGCTCACCGGCCGGATCACCCGTCAGGATCACCTGGATGTGGGTCGGTCCGTCCGACCAGGCGTCGAGCGGAACCGCTCCTGACGCCTCCACCGCCGATCGCCAGGCCTCCCCGAGGAAGGCCACGTCCCCCGGCGTCACTCAGTGGAGGCGGTGGCCCGGATGCCGGCGAACAGGTCGTCCTCCGGGATCGAGGTCTCGACCAGGGACCGGGCCAGGACGTAGTCCTCGAACGGGTGGATCCGCTCCTGTTCGTCGGGCGGCAGCCCGAACCAGAAGCCGCTGGTGGGATCGACCTGCGTGCGATGGGCCAGCAGGGCCTGGCGGCTCACGTTGGTGAAGCCGTCGATCGGCACCACGGTGGTGGTCCGATCCTCCTTGCTGGCGTCCCGCATCCAACCCAGGCGCTCCTCCGACATGGGCGACTCGATGCCGAGCTCGAGCATCCGGTCGTGCATGGCCAGTGACCGGCGCCAGGACCACGCCGTGTAATAGAGCTTGAGCGGCTGCCACGGATCGCCCAACCCGGGGTAGCGATCGGGGTCACCGGCGGCGTCGAAGGCCAGCACGCTGATCTCGTGCACCCGGAGATGGTCCGGATGCGGGTAGCGGCTCTGCTCCTCGTCATAGGTGACGATCACCTGGGGCCGATGGGTCCGGATGGCGACCACCAGCCGGCCGACCGCCTCGTCGAGCGGGGCCTGGGCGAACGAGCGAGGGTCGGCGTTCTCGGGCGTGTCCGGCATGCCCGAGTCGCGGTAGCCGAGCAGCACCAGCTCGTCATAGCCGATGATGCGGACCGACTCGGCCAGCTCCTCCATCCGCACCTCGTGCAGGCGGGCCCGCACGTCCTCGCTCTCCATGGCCGGGTTGAGGATGTCGCCAGCCTCACCACCGGTGCAGCACACCAGCACGGTCTTGATGCCCTCGTGGTGCGCACGGGCCACCGTCCCGGCTCCCTTGGACGCCTCGTCGTCGGGGTGGGCGTGCACGGTCAGCAGGCACAGTTGGTCGTCCGCCATCGCCGTGACGCTACCGGCCCGTGCCCGCCACCCGGCCGGAGGTCGATCCCCCTCCCCCGGCGCTCAACCCCGCAGGACGACCTCGAGCTGGCGTGACTGGACGAGCAGCATCCCGGAGGGCGACCACAGCTCGGCGTCCTCCTCCACGAAGCCGTCGGCGGCCACCCGGGAGAGCAGCCGGAGCAGGTAGGGGGTGGTCGGATCGGCCCCGTCCGGCGGGAGGTGTTGGCGGAAGTGGATGGTCAGGTCGACGGTGGGAGCCGGCACCGGCTCCGGGATCCGGACCGACAGCGCCGGGTACCAACCGTCCACGTAGACGGCGGCCAGCAGCGCGTCGAGGGGACGGGGCTCGGTGAGCCGGACCCAGGCGGCGATGTCGGCCGGCTCTCCGCTCTGCAGGCCCCCGCCCATGACCTGGACGATCTCCAACCCTTCGGCGGGGCCGTCGCCCCCCACCCCGGTCGTGCCGGCCCTGCCCTCCACCGCCTCCCCGGTGGAGCGCAAGGGAAGTTCCGGCGGCGGCGGCACGGAGGGCATCGTGGCGTCCTGGAACGCAGGGCTGCGCCGATCGCTCGAGAAGGCAGCCGTGGCGAGCACCTTGGCGCGGCCGCCCTGGCGCAGTCGACCGGTCAGGGAGGTCATCGACCGGCCGGCCCGCTCGACCGAGACGTCGATCTCGAGGGGGCCGAACGCCGGCGGTTCGAGGTAGTGCAGCGAGATGCTGCGCACCCGCCGGCCCGGCTCGTTCACGGTGTCGGTGAAGGCGTTGAGGACCAGCGCCGCCAGGTATCCGCCGTTGGGACCGACGTACGCCCCCCACCGGGCCGAGGCCACTGCCCCGTAGCGCCCCGCGCCGAGGTGCTCGACCGCCGTCTCCTCGTCGAACAGGGTGTCCACCGACCGATTGAACCAGCACCGTCCGGGGGCGCCGCGCCACCTGCCTCCGGGTGAGGTCGCGACGAGCGACGGGCCAAGCCCGTCGACCCCGACAGTGGACGGCGCCCGGGAGCCCGGTGGTACCGTCTGGAGGTCAAGCGGGCACGTGCATCATGGCCGTTCCCCAACAGCAAGCAAGGGGGATCGGTTGTGGCAACCGGTACCGTGAAGTGGTTCAACGCCGAGAAGGGCTACGGGTTCATCTCCCGTGAGGGCGGCTCGGACCTGTTCGTGCACTACACCGCAATCGAGGGCTCGGGCTACCGCTCCCTCGAAGAGGGCCAGCACGTCGAGTTCGAGGTGACCCAGGGCCCGAAGGGCGACCAGGCGCAAGGCGTCCGAGCGATCTGACGTCCGCACCGAGAAGTTGACCGATGGGGGCCTCCGGGCCCCCATCGACGCGTACGGGCCGACGTGGCCCAACGCGGTGCTCAGGACCGAGGCGGCGGGAACCCGTCCTCGGGCTTCCAACCCGGCGGCGGTCCCATGCCGGGGCGCAGCAGTGCCTCCTGCGTGAGCGAGCCCACCAGCTTCCCGTCGCGGGTGTGCATCGCCCCCATGTACAGACCGCGGGACGCGATCGCCTTGATCGGCCACTGGTCGAGGTAGAGCCACTCGTCGGCCCGGTGATGGCCGTTGAACCAGAAGGCGTGGTCGATGGTGGGCCCTCCCTTCGGGAGACCTTCCACCTCGAGCTCACCGAACCCGCTGCCGAGGTCGCTGATGTAGGCGATGACGCAGGCGTGGATGATGGGGTCGTCCGGAAGGGGGTCGACGGTCTTGACCCACTGCCGGGTCGGGGGATGCCAGCCGTCCTGCTCGGTGACGATGTTGCGCACGTCGAGGGCGGCGAAGCCGAGGCGTCGGTTGGGGTTCGGCTCGAGCGACTCGGGATCGGGGACGTCCGCCATCCGGATCGGGGTCTCGTAGGTCGCCCCGTCCTCCTCGGCGTGGAACGACGCCAGCATCGACAGGATCACTTCGCCGTCCTGCACGGCGATCACGTGGCGGGCCGAGAACGAGCGCCCGTCCCGGTCACGGTCGACCTTGAGGATCACCGGCCTGTCGGCCCGGCCCCGCCGCAGGAAGTAGCCGTGCAGGGAGTGGGCCGATCGGTCCGAAGTCACCGTCCGGGCGCCGGCCATGAGCGCCCAGGCGCAGACCAGGCCCCCGTACAGGTTGTGTCGGGGCGTGTCCGCCGGCTCCACCACGCTCCGGTAGAGATCGGGTTCGATCTCCTCCAGGTCGAACAGCCAGGCCAGGTCCGTCGCGCTCATGACGGCGGCAGCCTAGGAGCCGCCTTCCGCAGCGCCGAAGCCGACCGCGTCCGGGCTCAGCGCCTCGACGCCGCTCCCTCCCCGATCACGGCCGCGTGGGCCCAGCACCGGCGCCCGAGGCGGTGATGGCCGCCGAGACCTCGGCCAGGTCACCCTCGTCGAGCTCGAGGGCGGCCGCCGCCCACCAGCCGTCGACCTGCTCGGAATCGCGGGCCCCGACGATGGCGCCGGTGACTCCCGGGAAGGCCAAGGTCCAGCTGATGGCCACGGCTCCGACAGACACGCCGTGCCGTTGGGCCACCGGTTCCAGTCCGTCGGCCAGCACGAGGGCGCGCTCCAACGCCTCGCCCTGAAAGTTCGGGTTGGCGGCCCGCCAGTCGGACGGGTCGAGAGCCGCCGACCGGGCCGCCGTCCAGCGCCCGCTCAGGAGACCAGAAGCCATGGGGCTGTAGACGATCGCGCCCGTGCCATGGTCGTCGCACCAGGGGATCACATCGCTCGCCGCGCTCCGGTTGATGGGACTCAGCGGGGGCTGGAGGGTGTCGACATGGCCGAGGGCCTCGGCTGCTTCGAGCTGGCCGAGGCCGTGGTTCGACAGACCCACCGCCCGCACCTTGCCCTCGTCCCTCAGTTGCAGCAGCGTCGACCAGTAGTCGTCGAGTGCCGTGCCGTCCTCGGCCGGCCAGTGCATCTGGATCAGGTCGAGCCGCTCCGCCCGGAGGCGTCGGAGCGACGCATCCACCTCCCGACGAACGCTGGCGGGTGCACCCACCCGGGACGAGCGTGCCGACCGGTCGTTCTCGTCCCACACCAACCCCGCCTTGGTGAACACGAGGGGCCGATCGGCCTCCGGGATCGGGGCGAGCGCCTCGGCCACCACCTCCTCGGAGTGCCCGAGCCCGTACACGGCGGCGGTGTCGATCCAGTTGAGGCCCCTTTCCACCGCGTGACGGATGGCGGCGATCGAGGCGGCATCGTCCTGCGTGCCCCAGCCGAAGGCCCAGTCGCCGCCTCCGATGGCCCACGCCCCGAAGCCGACCCGGGTGATGACCATGTCGGTGGTGCCGAGCGGTCGGGTGGGAAGGGGCGTCTCCACGGGCGGCCTCCGGGGTCGGGGTGCGGGTGCTGGTGCGGGCCGAGGAGTCTTACCGATCCATCGCGCCTCGCCATCGGCCGCCCTCAGGCCAGGCGGACCGGCATGAGCAGGGCCGTATAGGTGCCGTCGTCAGCCGAGCGGATCACGACCGGGAGCAGCGAGCCGACGATCTCGACCACGACCTCCGGTCCTACCGCACCCCGGATGGCCTCGGCCGCGAATCCCGGGTCGAGCGCGACCGCGGCGGCGGGCCCGGCATGGCGGACCACCAACTCGACGCGCTCCTCCCGTCGGATGAGGCGGAGGCGGTCACGGTCGAGATCCAGGAGCACGGCGTCGCCCTGCAGCGCGAACCGCTCCAGCACGCCCAGGAGCTCGGCCCGGTCGGCGACCAGGCTCTGCCCGCTCGGGTCGGAGGTGAGGATGGCCTCGTAGGCCGGGAACTCGTCGGGAAGCGACGACGTGCGATGGTCGGAGCCGTCGAGCGTCAGGACGACCTCGCCGTCTCCGACACCGACACCGGCGGCACCCGGCGTGCCCCCCAGGCGGGCGTGCCACGACCGGAGGTCGTCGGCCGCCACCACCGCCCGCAGACCGGTCCCGGCATCCTCCCGGGCCGGGATGTCACGGATGGCCATGCGGTAGCTGTCGGTGGCCACCAGCCGCAGTGACCCGTCCCGGGCCTCCACCAGTACGCCGGTCAGCATCGGACGGTCGGGGTCGGTACCGACCGCCGGCAGGACCTGGTCGATGGCGGCCCGCAGCTCGTGCGAACCGACGGTGATGGTGCTGGTCGTGCTCATAGATGTCTCCGATCGATCGAGGCGGGCATGGAGGGCACGAGCGACGTCACGGGCCAGGTCGAGCTGGTGCTCGAGGTCGGCGACCCGGGTGTCGACCAGGGTCCGCCGGTCGGCTGGCGCCGCCGCCAGGAAGCTCGCCACCTCGGCCAGCGACAGGCCGAGGAGCCGCAGCTCCCGGATCAGGACGGCGTCGTCGACCTGCGCCTCGTCGTAGCTGCGGTAGCCGGAGCCGGCGTCCACCTCGGCCGGTGGCAGCAGCCCCCGGTCGGCGTAGAAGCGCAGCGCGCTGATCGACAACCCGCACCGCCGGGCGAACTCTCCGATCGGCAGTCGTTCGTGCACCCGCCCACCATCCCGTCTCGACCAGCAAGAGAGTCAAGACCCCCCGCGACCCCTTTGTGGCGAGGGCGCGCCCCACCAGGTCGTCGACGCGCCACAAAGCGGGCGGGTCCGCTCGGGTCAGCGGAAGTTGCGGGAGGTGGTGGGGGCGCCCAGCGGCAGCACCTCCAGGCGGTCGGCCACCACGTTGATCACGCCGTGGGCCGACTCGAGGGTGCCCCGCACCAGCAGGGCCGGGGCGGTGCGGGCGATCTTGCGGTAGCGCCGCCACAAGCCGGCCGAGCAGATGACGTTGACCAGGCCGGTCTCGTCCTCGAGGTTGAGGAAGACCGTGCCCGAGGCGGTGGCCGGGCGCTGGCGGTGGGTGACGACCCCGCCCACCACCACCCGCTCCCCGTCCGCCACCGCCGGGAGCTCGGCCGAGGTCCGCACCCCGAGGGAGTCGAGATGGGCCCGGACGTGCTCGGTCGGGTGGACCTCGGCGCTGATGCCGGTGGCCCACAGGTCGGCCACCGTCTCCTCCACCGGGGTCATGCCGGGCAGATCCGGAGCGGTGGCCCCGGTGACGATGCCCGGTAGCCGGAGCTGCCCGGACGCCTCGGACCTGGCCTGGGCGGTGGCGCCGGCCGCCCACAGCGCGGCCCGCCGGTCGAGCCCGAGACCGGCCAGGGCCCCCGCCGTGGCCAGCGCCTCCACCGCCGGGAGGGGCACGTCGGCCCGGCGCACCAGGTCCTCCACCGAGCGGTAGGGCCGGCCGGCGGCGATGGCCTTGGCCAGGTCGACCCCCACCGAGCGGACCTCCTTCACACCGAGGCGCAGCGCCGCGCCCCCGGCGCTGGCCGGATCGGCCTCGAGGGTGGAGCCCCAGTCGCTCTCGTTGACGTCGGGCCGGCGCACCAACACGCCGTGCCGGCGGGCGTCGCGCACCAGGGTGTGCGGCGACCAGAAGCCCATCGGTTGGGCGTTGAGCAGTGCGGCGCAGAACGCCGTCGGGTAGTGGAGCTTGAACCAGGACGAGGAGTAGACGAGGTAGGCGAAGCTCACCGAGTGGCTCTCGGGGAAGCCGAAGTTGGCGAAGGCGGCCAGCTTGTCGAAGATCTGATCGGCCACCTCGCCGGTGATGCCCCGCTCGGCCATGCCCTCGTAGAGCCGTTGGCGGAGCTGCTCCATGCGCTGTCGTGACCGCTTCGAACCCATGGCCTGGCGGAGCTGGTCGGCCTCGGCGGCGGTGAAGCCGGCCACGTCGATGGCCATCTGCATGAGCTGCTCCTGGAACAGCGGGACCCCCAGCGTCTTGGCCAGAGCCGGCTCCAGCAAGGGGTGCAGGAAGGTGACCTCCTCCTCGCCGTTGCGGCGTCGGATGTAGGGATGCACCGATCCCCCCTGGATCGGCCCGGGGCGGATGAGCGCCACCTCCACCACCAGGTCGTAGAACGTCACCGGCTTGAGCCGCGGCAGCGTGGCCATCTGGGCCCGGCTCTCGACCTGGAACACGCCCACGGAGTCGGCCCGGCCGAGCATCTCGAAGACGTCGTCGTCCTGGGGGATGGTGGCCAGGTCGACCTCGACCCCGTGGTGGTCTCGCACCAGGTCGACCATGCCGTGCAGGGCCGACAGCATGCCCAGGCCGAGCAGGTCGAACTTGACCAGGCCGACGGCGGCGCAGTCGTCCTTGTCCCACTGCAGGACGCTGCGGTCGGCCATCCGGCCCCACTCGACCGGGCACACCTCGATCACCGGCCGGTCGCAGATGACCATCCCGCCGGAGTGGATGCCGAGGTGCCGGGGGAAGTGCTCGACCTGCCCGGCCAGCGCCAACACCTCCTCCGGGATCTGGAACGAACGGTCGTGATCCCCGGCCAGCGGCAGGTAGTGGTCGAGCTGCTTCGACCAGGCGTCGACCTGGCCCTGGGCGTGGCCGAGCGCCTTGCCCATGTCGCGGACCGACGAGCGACCCCGGTAGGTGATGACGTTGGCCACCTGGGCGGCGTGCTCGCGGCCGTGCTTGGCGTAGACGTACTGGATGGCCTCCTCCCGTCGACCCGACTCGATGTCGATGTCGATGTCGGGGGGTCCGTCGCGCTCCGGGGAGAGGAAGCGCTCGAACAGCAGGCCGAGGTGCACGGCGTCGGCGTTGGTGACCCCCAGGGCGTAGCAGACCGCCGAGTTGGCGGCCGAGCCCCGCCCCTGGCAGAAGATGTCGTTGCGCCGGCAGAACTCGACGATGTCCCAGACCACCAGGAAGTAGCCCGGGAAGCCCAGCTGGTCGATCACCTCCAGCTCGTGGTCGATCTGGATCCATGCCCCCGGCTCCCGCTCGGCATGGCGGGGCCCGTAGCGGCGGGTGGCACCCTCCTCGGTGAGCCGCCGCAGGTAGCCCATCTCGTCGAGCCCGTCGGGACAGGGAAAGGGTGGGAGCCGGGGGGCCACCAACGCCAGGTCGAAAGCGCACTCCAACCCGAGAGCGGCGGCACGGGCGACCACGCCGGGGTAGCGGGCGAAGCGGCCTGCCTGCTCGGCTCCGGATCGGAGGCAGGCTCCGGCCCCGGCCGGCAGCCAACCCTCGACCTCGTCGAGGCTGCGGCGGCTGCGCACCGCCGCCAGCGCCGTGGCCAGCGGGCGACGGGGCGGGGCGGCGTAGTGGACGTTGTTGGTGGCCACCACGTCGACGCCCATCTGCACGGCGACGCGGGCCAGGGCGTCGTTGCGGACCGTGTCGAGCGGGTCGCCGTGGTCCCACAGCTCGACCGCCACCCGGTCCCGACCGAAGGCGTCGACCAGCCGGCCCAACTCGGCGGTGGCGGCGGCCGGACCGTGGTCGACCAGCGCCCGCGCCACCGCCCCCTTCCGGCAACCCGTGAGCACCTGCCACTCGCCGCCGTGGCGGCCGGCCAGATCGGCCAGCGACGAGCGGGGCAGGCCCTTCTCCCCGCCCCGCAGGTGGGCGGAGGCGATGGCCCGCGAGAGCCGGGCGTAGCCGTCGGGCGAGCGGGCCAGGACCACCAGGTGGTCGCCCTCCGGGTCGGGCTCGCCCACCTGGGCCCGGGGCAGATCGAGGGTGAGCTCGGCCCCGAACACGGTGGGCAGACCGATGGCCCGGGCCGCCTCGGCGAATCGGACGATGCCGTAGAACCCGTCGTGGTCGGTGATGGCCAGCGCCTGCAGGCCGAGCCGGACCGCCTCCTCGGCCAGCTCCTCCGGGTGGGAGGCGCCGTCGAGGAAGGAGAAGTTGGAGTGGCAGTGCAGCTCGGCGTAGGGCACCACCGCCCCGGCCGGCGGCCGCACCGGGACCGGCGGCGGTTCGTAGGCCTGCCGCACGTGCGACCAGGCCGGGCTGTCGCCCCCGTCGGCTCCCGGCGGCGTGGCCGACCGCCGGCCGTCACTCTTGCGGCCGTCACTCTTGCGGCCGTCACTCAGCCGCTGCTCCAGCTCGGCCCACGGCACCGGAGGGTTCCGCCATCCCACGGACCCAAGCTATCGAACACCTGTTCGATCCGTCCAGGGCGAGGGCCGCTCGCTCGTCGACGCTCGGGCCATGATGCCGGATGTGCACCGCGTCGCCGGAGTCGTCCTCGGCCTCGCCGCCCTGGTGCTCACCTCGTGTGGGTCCGCCACCACCGCCGCGGGCTGTCCGGACGGCGCAACTCCCTACGGTCGACGACACATCGACGCGGCCGCGTATGAGGCTGCCAACGTCGAGCTTCTCCGGAGCCTTCCGCTCCCCGTCACGGCCGGACCACCCCGAGAGCTCCGCCACCAGCCCTACACCGACTGCGCGGATGGAGAGGGAAAGGTGGCCGGCGTCGTCACCATGTCGAGCTACCCGGTGGCCGAGGGGACGGCGATCTGCGCCGTGGCCGAACCGATCGAGGCCGCCTTCGGTCGCGACGGCTGGTCCGTGACGGGAATCGAGACCGACGACCCGACCAGCGACGGGAACGATCGCGTCGTGAGCTTCTGGAGGGGAGCGGCCCACGTCACGCTCTCGGTCTCCGGTGCTCCGACATCCTTCGCGCTGTCCGTCGACCACGACGTCCCGGAGGCGGTCCGGACGTCGCCGGGCGCCGGTCTGTCCTGCCGCTGAGCGGTTCAGTACTCCTTGTCGGGTACGGCGAAGAGGTCCTTGTCGCGGGGGCGCAGGAGCATGGTGCCGGGAGACGGGTCCTCCTCGCCGAGCTCGAGACCACGGATCACCACCACCGGGCGGCCCTCGTCGGCCTCGCCCGAGATCAGCATGGCCGTCGAGGCCACCAGGTCGGCCACCGGGACCACCGACGCGGCCGTGAGAGGCCGGCCGTAGAGATCGGGCCGACCCTCGAGCTCGCGCACGGCCGGCAGCCCGGCCACGCCGAGGGCCACACCCGTGTTCCCGACGCGGAAGGGGCGGCCGTGGGAGTCGGTGACGACCACCGCCACCCAGACCCCGGTGACGGCGTGGAGGCTCGCCCGGATGGCGGAGGCGGAGGCGTCCGGGTCGACCGGGAGGAGCAGGGCGACGTCGTCGCCGCCCTCGACGTTGGAGCGGTCGATGCCGGCCATCGCCGACACGTAGCCCAGCTGGTGGCGCACGAGGAGGTTGCCCGGCCGGGCCCGGATCACGTCGACGCTCTCCCGCAGGACCAGCTCGACCAGCCGAGGGTCCTTCTCCGTCTCGAGCCCGAGCCGCTCGGCCCGGGCCGACGGCTCGATCGTCGCCAGGTCGACCAGCCGACCCTCGGCCTTGGAGACGACCTTGCCGGTCACCACCACGACGTCCCCGCTCCGGAGCTCCATGGCGGCGCGGCGAAGAGCGTCGAGGATCAGGGCGGCGAGGTCGTCGCCCGCCTCCACCAACGGGAACCCTTCGACGGCCGTGATCTGCAGCTCCATCGTCCGACCGTAGGTCGGCCCCCGATGGCGTCCCGCAACCGGCCGGCGGCGGTCCAGGACGCTGGAGCAGCATGGGTGCATGGCAGCCGAGATCCTCATCGACGCGCACACCCACACCCAGCCCACGCCCGAGGCCGGCCGGGCCTTCGTCCGACAGTGGAGCGCCGGTGGCGATCGGGAGGGGACGGTCGACGAGCTGCTGCGCTCGATGGATGCGGCCGGCATCACCCGCACGCTGATCGTGCCCTGGCTGCCGGCGCAGGACATGGTCGCCGAGCAGGTCTCGACCGGCGCCGACCGGGACGCGGCCGTGGCGGCGGTGACCGACGAGTGGCGTGAGCTCAACCGGTGGGCGGCCGAGGCGGTGACGAAGAACCCCGACCGTCTGGCCTGTCTCGTCGGCGTCGACCCGGTGCTGATGCCCGTCGAGCTCATCGAAGCCGAGGTGGCCGAGCGACTGGCCACCGGCGCCTGCGGGCTCAAGATCGCGCCCATGTTCATCCGGGCCCGGCCGGACGACGAGGTGATGGAGGTGGTGTGGCGTTGCGCCCGTGACCACGCCGTCTTCGTGCTGAGCGAGAGCGGCGCTCTGAGCTTGGACGGCGGAACGGGCTGGGGTCACCCCGCTCACTTCGACGCCGTCCTGCGCTCGTACCCGACCGTCACCGTTCAGCTCGCCCACCTCGGACAGGGCGCCGAGCGGGACGTCGCGGTGCTGACCGGGCGCTATCCCAACGTCGTCACCGACACCTCGCTGCGGCTCGACCTCGAACCGCCGGCCCACACCGCCGACCTGATCCGGCGCATCGGGCCAGACCGGGTGCTGTTCGGCACCAACTACCCCCTCGTCGACCAGGGCGCCTACGCCGCCGCCCTCCGGGCCCTGCCCCTCACCGACGACGAGCTGGAGCTCGTGGGTCGGGCCAACGCAGCCCGCCTCCTGGGCGACTGATCCCCCCAGACCCACCGGGTGCCGCTGAAGCGGCTATCGCGCTTCATCGGCACCCAGTTCGTGGACTGGGAGCCTGATCAAACCGGCGGCGAGATCGTTGCGGGCACTAAACCGATTGCCGTGGTGAAGCGTCTCTTACGGTGATGACGCCCGGCGAGG
>DASXLH010000098.1:0-11756 GCA_036496335.1 Acidimicrobiales bacterium | reverse complement strand
CGCCGTGACACCGAGGACGTCCTGACCCTTCGCCGCGAGCATGGGCGGCGACTCGGCGAAGCCAGCGAGCTCCTGCGCGACGTCGAGGCGCTCGCCCAGCGAGCCTTCGCCGAGCTGGCGTCGACCCGGGCCCGCATCGTCCCGCTCAACGTGCCGAGCGTGGAAGCGGCCGATGCCGATGAGCTCGCCCGCCGCCTCGACGCCATCAGGAACGAGGACGGTTCGGACTGGCGCCGCCGGGGCGCTGCGCTGGCCGGTTGGCTCGACGACGCCGAGCAGCACCGGGCCCGAGCCACCCGCGTCGTCGCCGCCTGCGACGACGCCTTGGCCATGCGTGACGAGCTGCGCGGCCGACTCGAGGCATACCGCGCCGTGGCGCACGCCACGGGGCTGGCGGAGGATGTGGCCGGCCACGACGTGTACCTCGAGGCTCGGGATGCCCTGTTCCACGCTCCCACCGACCTCGAGGCCGCCGCCCGTCTGGTGGCGGGGTACCAGCACGTGATCGCGCCGAGCCGGCCCGCACCGGAGGGCGAAGGGTGAACTGTCGACAGCCCGACTGCGGCGGGACCATCGAGGACGGGTACTGCAACGAGTGCGGGCTGGCTCCGGAGAGCGACCTCTCGCCGGCTCGATCGGTGCGCGGAACGGTGTCGCTCACCGCCGGTACGTCCCGGCGGCGGATCGCGACCGGTGTGGTCACGTCCCGCCGTGGCCGTCTCGGAGCCGGGCTGGTCGAGATCCCCCGCCTCGCCGACCACGACCCCGAAGCCGAGATCCTGGTCGACCCCCACATCGAGGAAGGAAAGCGGTTCTGCCGGGGTCCGTCCTGTGGCGCCCCGGTGGGCCGCGGTCGCGACGGTGCGCCCGGACGCAGCGAGGGCTTCTGCCCCCGCTGCGGCCAGCCGTTCTCCTTCCGCCCCTCGCTCGCCAAGGGCGACCTGGTGGGTGGTCAGTACGAGGTCGCCGGAAGCATCGCCCACGGCGGTCTCGGTTGGATCTACCTGGCCCGGGACAAGCACGTGCACGACAAGTGGGTGGTGCTCAAGGGCCTGCTCAACGGCAGCGACCCGGATGCCGTCGCCGCCGCCCTCGCCGAGCGGCGGTTCCTGGCCGAGGTCGACGATCACCGCATCGTTCGGATCATCAACTTCGTCGAGCACGACTCGCAGGGCTACATCGTGATGGAGCACGTTCCCGGTACGAGCCTGCGCAAGCTGCTCGACGACCGGCGGGCCGCCAACGGTGACGTGCCGGATCCGCTGCCCGCCGCCCACGCCATCGCCTATCTGGTCGAGATCCTCCCGGCCTTCTCCTACCTGCACGGCCGCGGCCTTCTCTTCTGCGACTTCAAGCCCGACAACATGATGCAGACCGGTGAGAGCGTGAAGCTGATCGACCTGGGCGGCGTGTACCGCGTGGACGATCCGACCAGCGCCATCTACGGGACGAGGGGCTACCAGGCACCCGAGATCGCGGACACCGGCCCGACGGTGGCGAGCGATCTCTACACCGTCGGCCGGACGCTCGCCGTCCTCTGCACCGCCTTCCCCGGCTATCAGGAGCGCTTCGAGTTCTCGATCCCGCGACCCGAGGAGGAGCCTCTCTTCGGCACCTACGACTCGCTGTACCGGTTCCTCCTGCGGGCGACCGCACCGGATCCCGACGACCGGTTCCAGAGCGCGGACGAGATGCAGGAGCAGCTGTTCGGGGTGCTGCGCGAGATCGTGGCGGTGGAGACCGGCGCGGCCTCGCCCGCCTTGAGCTCCCTGTTCACCGGCGAGCTGAGCGCGGATCTCGACCGGCCCGACTGGCAGGGGCTTCCCTCGCTCCTGGTCGACACCACGGACGCGGCGGCCGGCTGGCTGGCCTCGATCCCGGCGGTCAGCCCGGAGGAGGCCCTGACCCTGCTCGACGCCGCCCCTGAGGTCACCGTCGAGGTCCGGCTGCGTTCGCTGCGGGAGCTCCTGTTGGCGGCGCGGTTCGACGATGCACGGGCCGTGGCCGACCTGATCGCCGCCGACGACCCGTGGGAGTGGCGCGCCCATTGGTACCGCGGGCTGCTGGCACTGGCCCTGGACACGCCCGACGATGCCGTCGTCGACCTCCACGCCGTCTACCTGGCCGTGCCCGGCGAGCTGGCGCCCAAGTTGGCGCTGGCCACCGCTCATCAGCTGGCCGGGCGCGACGCCGTGGCGATGGCGTGGTACGAGGTCGTCGCCATGACCGATCCCTCCATGACGCGAGCAGCGTTCGGCTTGGCCAGCTGCGCGTTGTCGGCCGGCGATCGGCGCCGGGCCCTCGGCGCCCTCGACCGCGTCCCTGCGTCGTCGCGATCGTTCACTGCCGCCCAGGCGGCCAAGGCCGAGATCCTGCTGGGCGAGAGCCCGCCTGACCGAGAGGATGTCGTGGCTGCCGCCCTCATCGTGGACCGGTTCCCGCCCGGGGACCCCGCCCGCCGGCGCCTCTCGATACTCACGCTCGAACACGCCCTCGCCGTCGTGCAGCGCGACGGCGACGGCCCCGGCGTGGTGCTCGGCTGCGAGCTCACCGAGAACAGCCTGCGGATCGGCCTGGAGGCCACGTATCGGGACGCGGCGCGACACGCCCTCGACCCTGACGCCCGCATCGAGCTCGTCGACCGCGCCAACCAGGTGCGCCCGAGGACGATCTGGTGAGCCCCGAGATCGAGGCCTGCCCGAACTGCGGTGCCCGGCACGCCGCCGAGGACGTCTTCTGCGAGCGGTGCGGGAACCGTCTGCGCGAAGACCTCGCCCGTCACAGCCGGGGCCACGAGCGCACCGCTCAGGATGCGGGGCTGGTCGCGGGGGTGAGCGATCGCGGCCTCGTGCGGCGCCGCAACGAGGACGCCCTCTTCGTCCGGTCCGGTGGCGGTCGTGCCGTCGCGGTCGTGTGCGACGGCGTGTCCTCGGCGGTGGCCGCCGACGTCGCCGCCCGCGTGGCGGCACGGACCGTCGGCGGGCTCCTGGAGGACGGCGTCGACGGGGATGGACCGGATGCCATGGTCGCCGCGGTCGGCGCCGCCCAGCGGGCCGTGCGGTCGATCCCGTGGGCGCCCGGCCCGGATCGGCATGCGCCGTCCTGCACGCTCGTGGCCGCGCTTGACGACGGTGTCCAGATCACGTTGTGCTCGATCGGCGACAGCCGGGCCTACTGGGTGACCGACGGCGGCGTGGAGCTCCTCACCCGTGACGACTCATGGTGCAGCGAGCAGGTCGACGCCGGGTTGATGTCCGAGGAGGAGGCCGCCCGGGACGAGCGGGCGCACATGATCACGGGCTGGCTGGGCGCCGATGCACCCGATCGGCCGCTCGACATCCACACCCTCGGGCTCGATCGGCCCGGACGCCTCGTGCTCTGCACCGACGGACTGTGGAACTTCCTGCCCGGGACCGTCGAGATCGACGCCCTCGTGCGCGACCTCGGCCCCGGCCTGTCGCCGCTGGCTCTGGCCCACGCCCTTGCCGACTTCGCCGTGGGCGCCGGCGGCCACGACAACGTGACGGTGGCTGTTCTCGACGTGATCGGGAATCCGACCGATGCAATGGAGGGACCGTGACGGTGTTCCGAGCCGAGATCTTCCAGAACGAGTACCTGTCGGTCGGGTCGACGACGGTCGACGCCATCGTGAGGGTCACCTCGTCCGGGGCGGGCAACCTCCCGGACCGAAACCCGTCCTCGTCCGAGATCATCATCGTCGACTGCTCCGGATCGATGGAGCACCCGACGAAGCTGCGCAAGGCCAAGGACGCCACCGCCGCGGCCGTCGACTGCCTGCGTGACGGCGTGCGCTTCGCGGTGCTGGCGGGGAACACTCGGGCGACCCAGGTGTACCCGAAGAAGGGCCTGGCGGTCGCCGACGAGCGCACCCGGGCCTCGGCGCGGGGCGCGGTGGCGTCCCTCCGAGCCGGCGGTGGCACCGCCATCGGGAGCTGGCTGGCCCGGGCCGAGGAGCTCTTCGCCGCCGAGGACACGTCGATCCGACACGCCATCCTCCTCACCGACGGCCGTAACGAGGACGAAACCGCCGAGGCCCTCGACGCCGTTCTCGCCCTGTGCGAGGGACGGTTCCAGTGCGATTGCCGGGGGGTCGGCGACGACTGGGAGGTGAGCGAGCTCCGCCGGATCGCTTCCACCCTGCTCGGGACCGTCGACATCGTGCGCCGGCCCGAGGAGCTCCCCGCCGAGTTCTCGGCGCTCATGGAGGCCGCCATGGGCAAGGCGGTCAGCGGGCTCGGCCTCCAGATCTGGACGCCGCGGGGCGCCAGCGTGGCGCTGCTCAAGCAGACCGCACCCGATCTCGAGGACCTCACCGGCCGGCGGCGCGACGTGAGCGAACTGGTCGGCGAGTACCCAACCGGGGCATGGGGAGACGAATCGCGCGACTACCACCTGCGGGTCTCGGTCCCCGCCAAGGCCGTCGGCGACCGGATGCTGGCCGGGCGGGTCTCGCTGGCGCTCGGCGGCGACGTGGTCGCCGAGGGAAAGGTGCTGGCGGTGTGGACCGATGACCGGGCCATGAGCACCCGGCTCAACGACGAGGTGGCGCACGCCACGGGTGTCTCCGAGCTGGCCGACGCCATCCGCGAGGGCATCGATGCATGGGAGCACGACGACGCCCACGCTGCGACCCGTCATCTCGGTCTGGCCGTGCAGCTCGCCGATCGGATCGGCGACGGCGACCTCCTCGGCGAGCTGGAGAGGATCGTCGACGTGGAGGACGCCTCGACGGGAACCGTCCGGCTCCGGGCCGACGCCCGCAAGATCGACGTGATGACCCTCGACACGGGCTCCACCAAGACCATTCGTCGCACCGGGGAAGGCGTGGGCGACCCTCCGTGAGCCACCGCTGTCCCGCCGGGCACGAGTCGACGGCGAGCGACTACTGCGACGTGTGCGGCTCGCCGCTCGAGCCGTCACCCTCGGCTCGCCCGGATCGGGGCGACACGACGGCGCGGACGTTCCCGGAGCGATGCCCTCGATGCGGATCGGGCCGGGTCGGCCGCGAGCGGTTCTGCGAGCAGTGCGGCCACGACCACTCGGTGTCGGTCGACGCCATGACCTCGCTCGACCCGGGCCCGGAGGTGGTCACGTGGTCCGTCACCGTCGAGGCCGATCGGGACTGGTGGTGCCGGCTCGACCTCGACGGGCTGCCGTTTCCGGAGGGCGTCCCGGCTCGCTCGATCCTGCTGGATGCAGACGAGGTGGTGATCGGGCGCCGGGCTGACGCCGACGGCGCGGAGCCGGCGATCGATCTGGGCGTGAGTCCGGAGGATGTCGCCGTCTCGCGCCGCCATGCCCGACTCGTGCGCCTGGACGAGGCTTGGTCCGTCGCCGACCTGGGCTCGGCGAACGGAACCTGGCTGAACGACGCACCCGGCCCGCTCGCGCCGGGCGAGACCACCCCGCTGACGGCAGGCGACCAGATCCACCTCGGCGCCTGGACGACGATCACGCTGGTCCGTCGCGCTCCCTGACCCTCAGGCCGGCTGCGCCCCGCTCGCCTGACCGACCACCGATCCGTCGACCGGCGGCACCCCGTCAGACCTTCAGCCCGACGCTTCCCGTCCCGCCGGGCCCGCGCTCGCCCTCTCGGAGGTGCTCCCCGGCCCGATCATCGGGCTCGCGCGTCGCGCCCGGGTCGCCGTCGCCGTCGTCCCCACCGGAGGGGCCCCGGCCCGTCCCGCTGGGCGGATCGCCGTCATCGTCGTCCCCACCGAGGGCGGCCTGCTCGGCGGCGATCTTGCGCAGCAGGAGCGGCCACCCCACCAAGCCGACCGAGGCGAACAGGAACCATTGGAAGGCGTAGGAGAGATGGGGCCCGTCGGTGCCGACGTCGGGCAGGGGCAGCGTGGCGATGATCGCCGTAGGTGGCTCCGCGGGCTCGTCCTGCTGCACGAAGAGCGGCGCCAGGGTCACGTCGGGCTCCTGCTGCTGGATCCGGGGGACGTCGACTCGGTTGATCACGTCCAACACGCCGGTGGCCGGATCGGTCGGGCCGACGCCGTTGCGCTTCTCCGACTGGCGCAGCACCCCTTCGATCTCGACGCTCGACGCCTTGGGCGCGACCGCCCGGATGACGATGCCGGGGTCGACGGCCCCCGGCCCCAGGGGGGCGAAGCCCCGGTTGACGACCACGCCCGTTCCCTTGCCGCCGACGCCGGGGACGTCCTCGTCGAGGACGGCGATGCCGAGCACATGGAAGCCGGGGATCTCGTTGAGGGCCCTCGAGCGGACCAGGACGGTGGAGCCCGGAAGCCAATGGCCGGTGACCTTCACCCGGCGGTACTCGATGCCGGCCGGATCGGGGTGGGTGCCGGCTCCTTCGAGCGCGGCGACGTCGACGGCCGGCTCGGTCATCCGAGTCGCGATCAGGTGGTTGCTGGCCCGCCGTTCGTGCAGCCGGCGGATCTGCCAGAACCCGAGGTTGATGAACAGCACCACGATGGCCAGGCAGATCAGGGTGCCCAGCGCCCAGATGGGCTTGCGCAGGGTGGCGATCACCGGTCCCGCCAGGCCACTTGGGCGGCCAACGCCTCGAGGGCGTCGGTCGCGTCGACGGTCAGATCGGCGGTGCGCAGCGCGGCCAGCGCCGCCGACTCCAGCTCACCGATGCGGTTCTCGACCTCCTCCGGTGCCCCCGTGGCCCGGAGGACCGCCTGGAGCGTCGCCACGTCGTCGGCGTCGAGATCGGGACGACCGACCCGCCGCAGGGCGTCGGCCTGGGCCCGGTCGGCCCGCTCGCGGGCCAGGGCGACGAGGACGGTCGGCTTGCCCTCTCGCAGGTCGTCGCCCACCGGCTTGCCCGTGACAGAGCTGTCGCCGAAGACGCCGAGCAGGTCGTCCCGCAGCTGGAACGCCTCGCCCAGGGGGAGGCCGTACCCCGAGAGGGGACCGCCCAGGTCGTCGAGCCGGCCGGCGAGCGCCGCCCCGAGGTGCAGTGGGCGCTCGATGGTGTACTTGCCCGATTTGTAGGTGGCGATCAGGCGGGCGGTGTCGAGGTCGGCGCCGTTGCGGGCCGTGCCGAGGATGTCGAGGTACTGGCCGATGTTGATCTCGGTGCGCAGGTCGTTCCAGACCTGCCGGGCATCCGGGTTGACGTCGGCGACCAGACGGTCGGCGTACACGAAGGCCAGGTCACCGATCAGCACGGCGACGCCCTCGCCGAAGCGGCGGGCCTCGCCCCGCCATCCGGCGTCGGCATGGCGCTCCCGGTAGACCCGGTGAGCGGTGGGCTGGCCCCGGCGCAGCTCCGAACCGTCCATCACGTCGTCGTGGAGCAGGGCGAAGGCATGGAGCAGCTCGCAGGCGGCTCCGGCGTCGACGACCGCCTCGAGGTCCGTCCCGCCGGCGCCCACGTAGGCCCAGTAGCAGAACAGGGGGCGGAGCCGCTTGCCGCCCGAGCGGACCAGGGCCCGGAGATGGCGCAGCGGTTCGACCAGGTCGGTGTCGACCGCCGCCCAACGTGCCTCTTCCCCGTCGAGGAAGTCGTTGACCCGGGCCTCGACGAGCGCGGCGATGTCGGGCACCCCGACAGCCTCGTTGGTCACGGGCGCTCCGTGGGCGCGGGTCGACCACTCCGGGTCTGGGAAGAGGGGCCGGCGCCCGTGACCTGTGCGGCGCGAGGCGCCGCACAAGGCGCGGTGTTCATGGTTCGCTCGCTCCGCTCCCTCACGGGCGCTCCGTGGGCGCGGGTCGGCGCCAGATCTGGCGGCCAAGACGGCTCATCGGGGCTCGGTGGGATCGCCGAGGTCGGTCACGACCCGCTCGACCTCCAGGCGGGCGGCGGCGATCCGGGCCCGGCAGAGCCGGATGAGCACGGCTGCCCTCGCCACCCGGTCGGCCAGCTGGTCGACGTCGGGTTCGTCGCGCTCGAGGCCGGCGAGGATGGCTTCGAGCTCGGCCAACGCGTCGGCATAGGGAAGATCGTCGTCGGCGGCGTCGCTCACGAGTCCGGTCCCTCCCGCACGGTGCTGCGCACTACGCCGTCGGCGACCTGGGTCACGATCGTGTCGCCCGCGGCGACATCGCCCGCCGAGCGAACCAGGCGCCCGTCGGCGGTGCGGGTGAGGCTCCAGCCCCGAGCCAGGGCCCGGGCCGGGTCGGCAGCGGCGACGTGGGCGCCGGCCAGGTCGAGGCGCGCCTCCCGGCGCTCGAGGAGCACGGACGACGTCTGGCGGAGCCGGTCGACGGACCGATCGAGACCGGCGTCGGCCCGACGGAGCACCGCCTCGGTGCGCTCGGCCGAAACGGCTCCGGCAGCCGAGACGAGCCGTCGCTCGGCGGCGGTGAGGGCCCGGTCGGCGTAGCCGGCCACCGACCGCCAGGTCTCTTCGCTGCGGGCCACGGTCTGTCGGGCCTGGGCCACCACGGCGGCGGCGCAGGCGGTGGGCGTCTTGAACGAACGGGCCGCCACCTGGTCGACCACGCAGTTGTCGATCTCGTGCCCCACCCCTGCGAACACCGGCACCGGCATGGCCGCCACCGCCCGGGCCAGGCGCTCGCCGTCGAAGGCGACCAGGTCGGTCCGGGCGCCTCCCCCTCGGACCAGGAGCACCACGTCGCAGGGCGTCCGCCGTAGGGCGTGCAATGCCCGGAGCATCGAGGCCTCCGCCCCGCTCCCCTGGACCCTGGCGTCGGCCACCAGGACGTGGAAGCCGAGGCCGGAGGCGCTGAGCTCGCCGAGCACGTCTTCGTAGGCGGCGCTCCCGACGCTGGAGACGAGCCCCACCCGGAGCGGGAGGATCGGCAGGGCGAGCCCGGCGTTGGCCCCCACGAGCCCGTCGGCGGCCAGGGCCCGGAGCACCCGCTGACGGTCGGCGGCCAGGGCCCCGAGCGTGTGCACCGGGTCGACGTCCGACATGACCAGGGAGACCTTGCCGTACCCGTAGCTGATCCGGCCCTTGACCCGGACCTCGATGCCGTCGCCGAGGGCGAAATCGGGCCAGTCGGCCAGCATCCGCTCGACCCGGAGGCGATCGGTGCGGAACAGCGCCACCGGGAGCGTGGTGGCCGGCCCGCGCCGGTTGTTGCGTTCGCACAGCTCGAAGTAGACGTGGCCGGACTGGTTGGCCGGGCGGAAGCCGTGCACCTCGCCCCGAACCCACACCTCGGTGGGGAAGGCCGACGCCACTACCCGTGACACCCGCGCCACCACCTCGCCGACACCGAAGGTGGGCTCGGCCGGAGCGGCATCGAACAGCGCGGCCTGCCCGCCGCCCGCCTCGCTCTCGGCTCCGTCCCGCACGACGTCATCCTGCCAGCAGGGTGCGACACTGGGGTCATGGGAGCGACGCCGGTGCCCATCGGGGCCCACGTGAAGATGGACGATCCACTCGTGACCGCCGAGGCCACCGGGTCGGGCTGCATCCAGCTGTTCCTGGGCGACCCGCAGTCCTGGAAGAAGCCGAAGCTGCGCGAAGACGCCCCCAGCCTCCGGGCCGCCACCATCCCCGTCTACGTCCACGCGCCCTACATCGTGAACGTCGCCTCCCCCGACAACCGGATCCGCATCCCGAGCCGCAAGATCCTCCAGCAGACGATGGTCGGAGCCGCCGACATCGGTGCCACCGCGGTCATCGTGCACGGCGGCCACGTGGGGCCGGACGAGGACGTGGAGGTCGGGGTCGAGCGGTGGGTGAAGGCGCTCAAGGAGCTCGAGACCGACGTGCCCCTCTACCTCGAGAACACGGCCGGCGGCGACCACGCCATGGCCCGCCACTTCGACACCATCGCCCGCCTGTGGGACGCCATCGGCCCTCTCGGCATCGGCTTCTGCCTCGACACCTGCCACGCCCATGCCGCCGGTGAGGCCATGGCCGGGGCCGCCGAGCGCATCCAGGCCATCACCGGCCGGGTCGACCTGGTGCACGCCAACGACTCGAAGGACGGTGCCGGCTCCGGCCGCGACCGGCACGAGCACCTCGGTGCCGGCCAGATCGACCCCTCCATCCTGGTGGAGGTGATCCGCAACGCCTCGGCCCCCGCCGTCATCTGCGAGACCTCCCTCGACGGCGTGGCCGACGACATCGCGTTCCTCACGGACAAGCTCTGAGCTGTGTTGATGCGCAGCTCCGCTTCGCTGCGCAGCTGGGCGTGCACGCAGCCGTACCGGTCTGAGCTGCTGCTCCGGCTGGCGCCTGCGCAGCTGTGTTGACGCCGGTCAGTGGCGGGCTGACGACCTCGAGGGTGCCTGACCCACCACAAAGCCGTGCTGGGTCAGGCGGGTTCCCGCAGGAGGGTTCGATAGAGATCGGCGTAGAGGCCACCGGCCGTGAGCAGCTCCGTGTGGGAGCCGCGTTGGACGATCCGGCCGGCGTCGAGCACAAGGATCTGGTCGGCGGCCTGGATGGTCGACAGCCGGTGGGCGATGACGACCGAGGTCCGACCCACCAGTGCGGCCGCCAGGGCGGCCTGGACCTGGATCTCGTTCTCGGCATCGAGGTGACTCGTGGCTTCGTCGAGGATGACGATGGTCGGGTCCTTGAGCAGCATCCGGGCGATGGCCAGCCGCTGCTTCTCGCCGCCGGAGAGGCGGTAGCCCCGCTCGCCCACGAGCGTGTCGTAGCCGTCGGGCAGGCCCGCCACCACGTCATGGATCCTGGCCGCCCGGCAGGCCGCCTCCAGCTCGGCCAGGGTGGCGTCGGGCTTGGCGTAGCGGAGGTTCATCCCCACCGTGTCGTGGAAGAGGTGGGGGTCCTGGGTGACGACCCCAATGGCCGACCGGAGGCTGTTCTGCGTGAGATCCCGCACGTCGTGGCCGTCGATCCGCACCACCCCGCCGGAGACGTCGTAGAGGCGGGGGATGAGTGACGCCAACGTGGTCTTGCCGGCGCCGGACGGACCGACCAGGGCCACCATCTGCCCCGGTTCGATCGTGGCCCTGACGGACCGGAGCACGGGCACGCCGATCCGCTCGTCGAGGGCCACGGTGCTGTCCCCCTCCCCTTCGAGGGAGGCGACCGACACCTCGCTCGGCGACGGGTAGCGGAACCACACGTCGTCCAGCTCGATCCGACCCGAGGGGTCGGTCAGCACCAGGGCGTCGGGACGGTCGTCGACGAGCACCGGGGCGTCGAGCAGCTCGAACACGCGCTGGAACGAGACGAAGGTGGTGAGGATGTCGACGTGGGCGTTGGCCAGGTTGGTCAGCGGGCCGTAGATCCGGGCCACCAGCACGCCCATGGTGGTGAGCGTGCCGATCGTCAGGGCGCCGCTGATGACCTCCCGGGCCCCCAACCAGTAGACGACGACGAGACCGACGCTGCCCACCAGCAGGAGCGAGCTGGCGTAGACGCGGCTGACCACGGCGCTGCGCACGCCGATGTCACGCACCCGTCGGGCGCGGCGCTGGAACTGGTCGACCTCGTCGTCACGTCGGCCGAACAGCTTCACCAACATCGCCCCGGCGACGTTGAAGCGCTCCACCATCGTCGTGTTCATGGCGGCGTTCAGCTCCATCCCCTCCCGGGTGATGGTCTGCATCTGGCGACCCACCCTCGCCGCCGGGATGAAGAAGAGCGGGAACAGCATCAGCGACAGGAGGGTCAGCTGCCAGTTGAGGGCGAGCATCACGCCCAGGGTGAGCACGAGCGTCACGAGCTGCGCGACGACCTGGCCGAGGGTTCCGGTGAGGGCCCGCTGGGCGCCGATCACATCACCGTTCATGCGGCTGCTCAACGCACCGGTCTGAGTGCGGGTGAAGAAGGCGACCGGCATGCGCTGGACGTGGTCGT
>DASXLH010000097.1:0-5016 GCA_036496335.1 Acidimicrobiales bacterium | reverse complement strand
CACCAGCCTGGTGGTTGCCGGGCTGGCGGCCGAGGGGGGCGTCCTGGCCACGGTTCGGGACGGCCACGACCGCGGCCTCGAGGTGGTGGTGGCCGCCGATGCGTGCGCCGCCTTCGGGGAGGACAGCTACCGCCACCACCTCGAGACCGTCTTCCCACCCCTGGCCCGGGTGCTGCCCTCAGAGGACGTGCTGGCCGAGCTGGGCTGACGCGCCGTGGCAGTCGTGGAGGGAGGTCGCTCTCGGGCGACTCAGACCGTCTCGACCGGCATCTCGGCCGTGCGACCCCACTCGGCCCACGAGCCGTCGTAGACGGCGACACCCTCCCGCCCCAAGAGCTGGGTGAGCGCGAACCAGACGGTGCTGGCCCTCCCGCCGATCGTGCAATAGGTGATCAGCTCGACGTCCCCCGCCACCGTCGTCGGCTCGAGGATCCTGCGGAGCTCGGCCGCGCCGACGTAGGCACCTCGTTCGTCGAAGAGGCCGTCGATCGGGACGTGGACCGCGGACGGCACGTGACCCGCCCGGCCGCCCGGCTCCTGGCCTCCCGACGGCCAGAACCGCTCACCGGCGAACTCGGCCTCGCTGCGCACGTCGAGGATCGCGCTGGTGGGATCGCCGATGGCGTCCCGGACCCGGGCGGTGTCGGCCCGAAGCCGTCGGTCCCCACCGGCCAGCGGGTAGCGGGTGGCGACCGGCTCGGTCGGCCGATCGGTCCAGGGACGACCCTCGTCCCGCCACGTGGCGCGGGAGCAGTCGAGGACCCTGGCCTCCGCGTGGCCGTGGAGCTTCATGAGCCAGAAGCCCATCGCCGGCGCGTAGCCGCAGAACACGACGATCGACTCCGGGGTGATCCCGGAGCGGGCGAGCAGGCGCTCCATCGCCGCTCCGTCGCGGAGCCGGTACTCGCCGTCCTTCAGGTCGCTGTAGACGTTCCACAGCACGGCGCCCTCGATGTGGCCCTCGTCGTAGGACGCCCGGCTCACGTCCACCTCCACGACCCGTACCTGCGGATCGCCAAGGTGGGCCTCCAACCAGTCGGGCTGGACGAGCACCTGATCCCATCGCCGCCCGGTGCCCGTCGTCGAGCCCGTCGCGCTCGTCGTCGCCATCGGCCTTGCGTCCATCGCCGTCCTCCGTTCGCCGTCACTCCACCTGGATCCACCCGAGCAGGTCGTCTCGACCGACCGACTCGAGAAGGGCGGGATGGTCCGACCGGATGTGGTCGGTGATCGTGTCGACCACCTGGTCGTCGGTGTCGCCACGGGCCACGTAGCCGCACTCGCATCGAATGACCTTGGCCATCTCGTCCTCCTGGTCGGTTGTACGCACACGCTGTTGCCAGAATGTTGGCGTGACCTTGGCCT
The DNA here is from genome assembly GCA_036496335.1 of Acidimicrobiales bacterium. Taxonomy (GTDB): domain Bacteria; phylum Actinomycetota; class Acidimicrobiia; order Acidimicrobiales; family CADCSY01; genus JAEKLB01. The sequence continues at coordinate 3,651 of DASXLH010000097.1, read as the reverse complement.
CCGGGGCGCCCATGCGGATCCAGCTCTGTGGCGAAACGGTCATCGAAGGCCCGGACGGGCGGATCGACGAGCGGCTACCGGGGCGCCAGGGACGGGTCCTCTTCGCCTATCTCGTGCTCAACCGCCATCGCCCCGTCGGCCGGGACGAACTGGTCGAGGCCCTCTGGTCGGGCGAGCTCCCCCGCGCCACCGAGGCCGGCCTCAACGCGCTCCTCTCCAAGCTCCGCCGGACCCTCGGGCCGGGCGTGCTCGAGGGTCGCTCGAACCTGCGCCTCCGTCTCCCCGACGGAGCAAGGATCGACGTGGAGATCGCCACCGAGGCGGCCCACCGGGCCGAGTCGAAGATCGCCCTCGGCGAGTGGAAGCTCGCATGGGCGCCCTCTCTGGTGGCGCTGTTCGTCGCAGAGCGCGAGTTCCTGCCGGGCGAGGATGCTCCCTGGATCAGCGACCAGCGCCGGCGGCTCGACGAGATCCGCCTCCTCGCCCTCGAGACCTACTCGGCCGCCGCTCTCGGCACCGGCGGGACCGAGCTGCCGGCCGCCATTCGTGCCGGCCAGCAGCTCATCGCCATCGCGCCCCTGCGGGAGAGCGGCTACCAGCTCCTGATGCGCTCCCTGGCGGCCCAAGGCAACCTGGCCGAGGCCCTCCGCATCTACACGAGCCTGTGCGACGTCCTCAGGGACGACCTGGGCGTGTCCCCTTCACCGATGACGCAGGCCGTCTACGAGCAGCTGATCCGATCGTGAACGGCCCACACCGACGGCGGGATGGTCGACGGGCTCGGCGCCGCCGGACTGAAGCTCAGCGGCCGGCGACCCGCAGCTCGGCACCAGTGGTGTAGCTGGCCGCGTCGCTGGCCAGGTAGAGCACCGCGCCCACCATCTCCTCCGGCTCGCCGATCCCTTCCGGGATCGAGGCCCAGAACCGGGTGACGTCGGTCCGGAAGGCGCCCGGGATGATCGTGTTGACCCGCACCTTGCGGCCCCACGCGTCGATGAACCCCTTGGCCATGATGTTCAGCCCGGCTTTGGCTGCTCCGTACGGGATCGTGTTCCAGGACGGGTTGAGCGACGCCAGCGTGCTGAGGTTGATGATCGAGCCACCGTCGGCTTCGAACATGCGGGAGCCGAACTCGACCGTCATCTTGAACGGACCCTTGAGGTTCACGCCGACGACCTTCTCCCAGTAATCCTCGGTCACGTCCCGCAGGTCGTCGTAGAGCGGGGACATGCCGGCGTTGTTGACCAGGATGTCGACCTTCCCGAAGTGGTTCCAGGCTTCCTCGGCGAAGGGTTCGATCTCCTCCCAGTGGGCCACGTGCAGGTGGCGCGCCCAGGTGCGACGACCGGTCGTGCGGGCGATCTCGTCGGCCCACTCCTCGCAGTGCGCCAGGTTGCGGCTGGCGACGATCACGTCGGCTCCGGCCTCGGCCAGCCCCATGGACAGGGCTCGTCCGATGCCGCGCGCTCCCCCGGTGACCACGGCCACCTTGTCCGTGAGGTCGAACCGCTCCGCCGGCGTGCCCATCTCGCTCCCCCTCGCTGCTGCTCAGCCCCGCATCGCCGCGTAGCGGTCCATCTGGGCGACGTGCTCCTTGACCTCGGGATCGTTGTCGATCATCGACTGGAAGCGCTCCCGGGCGGCGGCCCGCTTGGCCGGCAGGTACTCCCGGGGGAACAGCCCCTCATGGGGCTGGTAGCGCTTCAGGAGCTGGTTGGCGATGACGACCTTGTGGACCTCGTCGGGTCCGTCCATCATCGACATGGTCGGCACGCTGGCCCACATCCCCTGCAGCGGCGTGAGATCAGTGGTTCCGAGCGCGCCGTGGATGTGGTGGGCCCGATAGACCACGTCCCGCAACGTCTTCGCCGCCTGGATCTTGCAGGCACCGATGTCGGCCCGGGTCTCCTGGGTGCCGCCCTGGTCGATCTTCCAGGCCGTCTGCAGCACGAGGAGCCGGAGCATCTCGACCTGCATGTACGACTCGGCGATGTCGTTCTGGACCATCTGGTACTCGGAGATGAGATGGCCACGCGACTCGCGCGAGATGGCCCGCTCGCACATCATGTCCAAGGCCAGCTTCACCTGGGCCACCGAACGCATGGCGTGGTGGATGCGGCCACCGCCCAGACGGAACTGGGCCACGGCGTGGGCGCCGCCCTCGGGTCCGAGGAGGTTCCCGGCCGGCACCCGCACGTTGTTGTACCGGATGTGGGCGTGCATCCCGGCACCCTCGAGGAACTCGAGGCCGGGCGTCCCCTGCTCGACGATGAACATCCCGTTGTTGCACATCACGATGATGATGTCGGCCGTCTTGCCCAGGCTCGAGAACCACTTCTCCCCGTTGATCACCCACTCGTCGCCGTCCCGCTCGGCGTGGGTGCGGAAGCTGCGGGTGTCGGCGCCGCCCTGCGGCTCGGTCATCGAGTAGCAGGAGCGCATCCTCTGCTCGAACAGCGGCTTGAGGTACTTCTCCTTCTGCTCCTCGGTGCCGTACCTCGCCAGGATGTCCATGTTCCCGGTGTCGGGCGCCTGGCAGCCGAAGATCGCCGGCGCGGCGCCGTACCGGCCGAGGATCTCGTTCACCAGGGCCAACTTCAGCTGGCCGAAGCCGGGACCACCGATCTCCTTGTCGAGGAAGATGCCCCACAGGCCGCGGTCCTTGACCTGCTGCTTGAGCCCGTCGAGATGGGCGGCCACCGCAGCCGGGAGCTGGTCGCTCCGCCCGAACCCGACGGCCGGGAACGTCAGGGTGAAGGGTTCGATCTCCTCCCGGCAGAACTGCGCGATCCAGTCGAGCTGCTCCTGCCACTCCGGATCGGTCGAGAAGTCCCACGCCATGAGCGTTTCCCTCCGTCAAGGTCGCCGACGAGGCGACGCGCTGCCTGGGCGACACCCCCGCCGCCAGAACGACGTTCTAACACGGGGGAACATCGATCCGCCGACCGCCCCGACGGGCGTGGCTGGCGCAGTTGGTGCGCAGGGCGGTGAGGGATTGGGCCCAGCGGGCGTCGTAAGCGCCGGCGGCGACGGCTTGCCAGGACTCGCCGCTGTCGAAGGCGCCGATGGCGATGTCCATGTCGCCTTTCCAGTTGCCGTATTCGCCGCCGGGTTGGCATTGCCAGATGTTGACCATGTTGGCGTCGTCGTCGGCCCAGGTGGCCACGATGTCCAACGGCCGGCCCCGCCATGCGGCGAAGGATCCGTCAGTCGCTCCTGTCCCGGACGAGCCCGACAGCCACGTGCCGGCCGCGCTCAACGGTGCCGAAGCGGCCGCCGAGGTGCCGCCGGAGGGGGTCGGCGACGCCACCTTCGGTGCGGCGGTGCGGGACGGCTTCGACGGTGCGACCACGACCGGTCCGACCGTCGTCGTCGTCGAGGAGCCGGCGGTCACGGGCACTACCACCCGGGCGGCCGGATCGGTCGCCGGCGCGACCCACAGTTGCACCGGAACGCCGTTCGGCAGCTGCGTGAACTCTCTCGAACCAGACGCCGGATACGTGACCGGGTCGGTCCAGTCCGCGCCGTTCTCGCCGTCGAACGCCAACCGGCCAACGACCACGGGAACCGTCGAGGTCCACCGCAGGACGGCGGTGCTGTCGCCCGGCACGGCCTCGGCACTGCTGACGATCAGCGAAGGCGAGGGGATCC
>DASXLH010000096.1:0-3075 GCA_036496335.1 Acidimicrobiales bacterium | reverse complement strand
GCTCTGGATGGCCGGGGGCGCCCCGATGGTGCCCGACTCGGCGATCCCTTTGAACCCCAGCGGGTTGTTGGGTGACGGCGTCTCCGTCAACTGGCACTCGTAGGAGGGCAGGTCGGCCGCCGACGGGAAGGCGTAGTCGGCGAACGAGGCCGTGAGCGGGTTGCCGTCGGCGTCGTAGAGGAACTCCTCGAACAGCGCCTGGGCGATGCCCTGACCCAGGCCGCCGTGCACCTGGCCGAGGGCCAGCACGGGGTTGAGGATGGTGCCGGCGTCGTCGACGGTCACGATGCGATCGAGGGTCACCTGCCCCGTCTCCCGGTCGACCTCGACGACCGCCAGGTAGGCGCCGAACGGGAAGGTGGGCCCGTCGCCGTCGAAGTCGGTCTCACAGGCCAGGCCGGCACCGCCCGAACCGGCGCTGTGCACCTCGGCGGCGACCTCGTCCCAGGACACGGTGGCCGCGCCCGGGGCCCCGGTCACATGGAAGCGGCCGGTGGTCAGGTCGAGCACGACGTCGTCGGCGGCGGCTTCGAGCAGCCCGGCGGCTGCAGATCGGGCCTCGACCACCAGGGCGTCGGTCGCCTCGGCCACGGCCGAGCCGGCCTTCTGGGCCGAGCGGGATCCGCCGGTGACCCCGCCTCGCGGCACGACGTCGGTGTCGCCGTGCACCACCTCGATGCGCCCGAGAGGTAGGCCCGTCCGGTCGGCGACCAGCATCGCCCAGGCGGTGTGATGGCCCTGGCCGTAGGGGCTCGACCCCGTTCGCACCAGCAAGGAACCGTCGGGGCGCAGCTCCACCGCGCCGAACTCGCTGCCCGGCACCCCGGCCGTCCGGTCGATGAACACCGCCACTCCGAGGCCCAGCAGGGACGGATCGTCGGCTGAACGGCGCCTCGCCTGCTCGGCCCGCAGCCCGGGATAGTCGACCGTGTCGAGCAGCCGGTCGAGGGCCCGGTGGTAGTCGCCGCTGTCGTAGAGCAGCCCGGTGGCGTTGAGGAACGGGAACTCCTCGGCCCGCACCAGGTTGCGCCGCCGCACCTCGACCGGGTCGAGGCCGAGCTCGGCGGCGAACAGGTCGACGGCCCGCTCCACCAGGGCGGTGGCCTCCGGCCGTCCCGCCCCCCGGTAGGCGACCAGGGGCGTGGCGTTGGTGACGACCGATCTCGTGGCCCAGGTGACGGATGGGATCCGGTACGGGCCGGGCGCCATCACCGCGGTGTTCCCGGCCATGATCGGGCCCACCACCGGGTAGGCGCCGGCGTCGACGTCGATGAGGACCCGCAGGGCCCGGATGGTGCCGTCTCGATCGCCGCCGATCTCGACCGTCTGGCGTTGGGCCCGGGAGTGGCCGAGCCCGGTCATGTCGTCGCCCCGGTCGGGGTTCCAGCACACCGGGCGACCCACCCGGCGGGCCAGCCACCCGATGAGGATCTCCTCCGGATGGGGGCGGGCCTTGGCTCCGAAGCTGCCACCCACGTCCGGCGCGATGACCCGCACCCGATCGACGGGAAGGCCGAGCGTGGCGGCGATCACGGCCCGCACCGGGTGCGGGCCCTGGCATGAGGCCCACTGCACGAGCCGACCGTCGTCGTCCCAACGCGCCGCCGCCACGCGGGTCTCCAGTGGGCAGGGTGCCAGCCGCTGGTTGAGGACCACGCCGGTGACGACCACGTCGCAGGCCTCGAGGGCAGCGTCGCCCTCGTCGTCGCCACCGCTGGTCGACATCACGACGTTGGTCCCCACCTCGGGGAAGAGCAGGGCGGCGCCCTCGGCCAGGGCCCCCTCGATGCCCACCACCGCCGGCAACGGCTCGTAGTCGACCACCACCAGCTCGGCGGCGTCGGCGGCCGCCTCCGGGGACTCGGCGACGATGGCGGCCAGCGCCTCGCCCACGAAGCGCACCCGGCCGGCAGCGAGCAACGGTCGGGCCATCGCCTCCGGATAGCCAGGGTTGATGACGGCCACCGGCCCGACGTCGAGGTCGGCGGCGGTGACGACGTCGACCACGCCGGGAGCAGCCCGGGCGGCCTCGACGTCGATAGAGCGGAGCTCGGCGTGGGCCACCGTCGAGGTGACGTAGACCACGTGGAGGGCGCCCTCCAGCTCGAGGTTGGAGATGTAGGTGCCCTCCCCCCGCAGGAAGTGATCGTCCTCCCGACGAGGGACTCCTGTCCCGAGCAGCGCCATTCCGGCCGACGGTAGCGGCCGAGCCCGCACCGCCCATCCCGGTGCCTCCGATGCCGGCCGTAGCCTCGTCCGGTGGCGTTCCCCCGGCACGTGGCCCCCATGCTGGCCATCGCCGGCCGGGAGCTGCCGCACGATCCCGAGCGGTGGACGTTCGAGCCGAAGTGGGACGGCATCCGGATCATCGCCCTGTGGGACGGCAGCACGCTCCGGCTCGAGACCCGCAACCTCCGGGACGTGACGGCGTCGTGGCCGGAGCTGGCCGACCTGGGACGGGCCACCGGCCCGGTCAAGTGGGTCCTCGACGGGGAGATCGTGGCCTTCGACGAGGACGCCCGGCCCAGCTTCCAACTCCTCCAGGAGCGCATGCACCTGACCGAGCCGACGTCGGTGGCCACCAAGGCGGCCGAGGTACCGGCCTCGTACCTGGTCTTCGACCTGGTCCACGTCGACGGGACGGACCTGTTCGACCGGGCGTGGACCGAGCGCCGTGACCTGCTGGAGGCCATGGCCCTGGCCGGTCCCTCCTGGGCCACGACGCCCTCCTTCCGGGGCGAGGGCCAGCTCCTGTTCGACCAAGCCGTCGCCCAGCACATGGAGGGGGTGGTGGCCAAGCGGGTCGACAGCCCCTACCTCCCGGGCACCCGGTCGAGCGCGTGGCGCAAGGTGAAGGTGACCAACGACGACGAGTTCGTGGTGGGCGGCTGGCTGCCGGGACAGGGCCGCCGGCTGGCCCTCGGCTCGCTCCTCTTGGGGGTGCCCGAGCCGGGCGGCGGGCTGCGCCATGTCGGCGCCGTCGGGACCGGGTTCACCGACGCCGAGGTCGCCCGGCTCACCGGCCGGCTGGCGGGGCTGCGTCGGGACGAGTCACCGTTCACGGCCGGTCCGGCG
>DASXLH010000095.1:0-14426 GCA_036496335.1 Acidimicrobiales bacterium | reverse complement strand
CCCACTCGGTGACAGGACCCGCTCCCGCCGAAACGGTCGCGCAGGCGCCGTAAGAGCTACGCCAGTGAGGCGAGATCCTCCGCCATGGCCCAGCCGAAGGCGACGAGGGTGTCGCCCTTCGCCGGGTTGAGGGCGTCGAAGAGGGCGCGCACCTCGGGGGTGATCTTGTCGGGCTTGGCCGAGTCGTGGTCGAGGGCGCAGGCCGGTCCGCCGTCGCCGCGGGCGACGAAGGCCCGCTCGTCGTAGTCGGCGTCGACCCCGAAGCGCTTGGCCAGGCGCCGGCCCCAGGCCCGGTCCTCACCGGTGGGCTTGTGGTCGGGGCGGGGCACCACGTCATTGAGCTTGCGGTAGGCGGTGAAGGCGTCGAAGCCGGAGGGGTCGACGAACCGGGTGCCGATCAGGACGTCCTCGTCGGGGAAGGCGAGGACGGCGCGGCGGAGCTGGTCGCCGATGAGCGCCTTGAGCGCCTCACCCCGCTTGCCGGTGCGCTTGATGGAGGCCAGACCGATGAGCACGCAGGGCGTGCCGCCGATCCGTTCCAGCGTGCAGAAGGAGAAGCCCTGCAGGACTCCGTTGCTACGGGCCTGGGTGACGAGCACCCATTCCTCGCGCTGCTCCGAGAGGAGTCCGATGTCGTAGCTGGAAGGGCCGTCGGCGCACAGGTCACCCATCTCGGCCACTTCGGCATCACTCAGCGCAGTGCAGTCCTTCGTCTCGACGTCGATGGCCATGAGGTCTGGGTTCCCCGATCTCTCGACACGTGCTCGCACAAGTATCGCGGAAATTCGACCGGTTCCCTCCCTCGGACGGTCGAAGGCCCCGGATCGGCGGTCTCAGGCCAGGGCGGAGGCGCCGAACTCGCTCAGGAGCTCACCCCGGAGGCCGTTGGTCTCGTCGACCCGGAACTCGTCGGAGAGGCGGATGGTCTGGGTGCCGACGGTGACCATCACGGGCGAAGGCCCGGGGTGGGCGATCAACAGCCGCTTCAGCGTCGTGACCCGGTGCTCGTCGAGTCCGTGGGCCGGGAACCGGACTTTGAGGGGCGGCGCCTCGTGGGCCACCTCGATCGGCGAGATCTCCATGGCCACGATCTTGGCCAGATCGTCCCGGGTGTCGAGCCGGCCCCGGATCGCCACCACCCGGTCGTCGACCAGCTTCGAGCCGTGCTCGAGCATGGTCTTCGGGAACACCATCACCTCGATGGCGGCCTCGAGGTCCTCCAGCACGAAGACGGCCATGAGCTCGCCCTTCTTCGTGTACTTGCGCTGCAGGCCGGTCACCACGCCGCCGACCGTCCGCACCCCGACATCGGCGCCCTGAGGGGCGTCGCGGAGCTCGGCGAGGGTGCAGTCGGTCTGGCGGCGGAGCTGGTGCTCGACGCCCATGAGCGGATGGTCGCTCACGTACAGCCCGAGCATCTCCTTCTCGTAGGTGAGCCGGGTCATCTTGTCGAAGGCCGAGTCGGGGATGGCGATCGGGGCTTCGACGGGCACGGCGTCGCCGCCGAGCGAGCCGAACAGGTCGAACTGGCCCTCGGCCTCCTTGCGGCGCCGGGCGACGGTCCGGTCGATCACCAGCTCGTGGACCTCGAGCAGGCCCTTGCGCTCGTGTCCCAGCGAGTCAAAGGCGCCGGCCTTGATCAGCGACTCGATGGTCCGCTTGTTCAGGACGTTGAAGTCGACGCGGTCGCAGAAGTCGTAGAAGCTGGCGAACGGTCCGCTCCGTTCCCGCTCCTCGACGATGAGCCCGACCAGGCCCTCGCCCACGTTGCGGACGGCCGAGAGGCCGAAGACGATCACGGCGCGCCCGTTCCCGTCCTCCACGCCGTCCTCGGCCCGCTCGAAGGCAACCGAGAAGTCCGACTGCGACCGGTTGACGTCGGGCACCTCGACGGTGATGGCCTTCGAGCGGCACTCGTTGAGGTAGACGGCCGACTTGTCCTGGTTGTCCTTCACCGAGGTCAGCAGCGCCGCCAGGTACTCCACGGGATGGTTGGCCTTCAGCCAGGCCGTCTGGTAGGCGACCAGGCCATAGCCGTAGGCGTGGGCCTTCGGGAAGGCGTAGTCGGCGAAGGGCTCGATGATGTCGAACCACTGGCCGCCGAGCTCGCGTCCGTAGCCCGTCCGCTCGCAGGCGGCGACGAAGGTCTCCCGCTCCTTCGCCATCAGCTCACGGATCTTCTTGCCGCACGCCTTGCGGAGGTTGTCGGCCTCGGCCAGCGAGTAGCCGGCGAACTTCTGGGCCACCCGCATCAGCGACTCTTGGTAGATCATCAGGCCGTAGGTGTCGCCGAGCACCCCCTCGGCGTCCGGGTGGAGATGGTTGACCGGCTTGCGGCCGTTCTTGCGGTCGGCGTAGTCGTTGTGCATGTTGGCCGCCATCGGGCCCGGCCGGTAGAGGGCGACCAGGGCGGCCACGTCGTCGAAGGTGGTGGGGGCGAGGGAGCGCATCAGTGCCCGCATGGGCCCGCCCTCGAGCTGGAACACCCCGATCGAGTCACCCCGGCGCAGCAGCTCGAGCGTCGGCTCGTCGTCGAGCGGCACGGCGTCGATGTCGGGCCGGGCGCCCGTGGTCCGTTCGATGAGGTCGAGGGCGTTCTCGATCACGGAGAGGTTGCGAAGGCCCAGGAAGTCCATCTTGAGGAGCCCGAGCTCCTCGACGCCGTGCATCTCGTACTGGGTGACGATGGGTGCGTCCTCCGGGTCCTGGCCGGACTCGGGCTTGCGCTGGACGGGCAGGTACTCGGTGAGCGGCTCGGCGGTGATCACCACGGCGGCGGCGTGGATGCCGTCCTGGCGGCGGAGCCCCTCGAGGCCCCGGGCCACGTCGACCACCCGGCGGACGTCGGGGTCGGTGGCGCACATCTCGCGCAGCTCCCCCGCCGCCTTGTAGCCGTCCTCGTACTTCTCGTCGAGCTCGAGGCAGGCGTGCAGCGGCGTGTCCCGCCCCATCACCAACGGCGGCATGGCCTTGGCCACCCGGTCGCCGACGGCGTAGGGGTAGCCCAGCACCCGGGCGGCGTCACGGACCGCCGCCCGGGCCTTGATGGTGGAGAACGTCACGATCTGGGCGACGTGGTCACGGCCATACTTCTCGGCCGCGTAGCGGATCATCTCGTCGCGGAAGCGGTCGTCGAAGTCCATGTCGATGTCGGGCATGGAGATGCGGGAGGGGTTGAGGAACCGCTCGAAGATGAGGTCGTACTTGATGGGGTCGAGATCGGTGATGCGCAGGCAGTAGGCCACCGCGCAGCCGGCCGAGCTGCCCCGGCCGGGGCCGGTGCGGATGCCGTTGCGCCGGGCGTGGGCGATCAAGTCCCACACGATGAGGAAGTACGAGGAGAAACCCATCCCCTCGATCACGGTGAGCTCGTACTCGATGCGCTCCACCACCGTCGCCGGCAGGACCGCTCCCCACCGCTCCTTGGCGCCCTCGACCGTGAGGTGGCGGAGGTAGTCGGCCGAGGAGGCGAAGCCGGCCGGGAGGGGGAAGTCGGGCAGCTTGGGCTTGCCGAACTCGATCTCGACGTTGCACCGCTCGGCCACCCACAACGTGTTGTCGCAGGCCTCAGGCAGCTCGGCGAAGAGGTGGCGCATCTCGGTCGCCGACTTCAGGTAGTGCTCGTCGGAGCTGAACTTGAACCGGTTCGGGTCGTCGATGGTGCAGCCCGTCTGGACGCACAGCAGGGCGTCGTGGGCCTCGGCGTCGTGGCGGTGCACGTAGTGGCTGTCGTTGGTCGCCAGCAGCGGGGCCTGGAGCTTGCGGGCGATCTCGGTGAGCTGGGGGTTGGTGCGCTTCTGGTCGGCGAGGCCGTGGTCCTGGAGCTCGACGAAGAGGTTGTCCCGACCGAAGATCTCCTGCAGCCGGGCCGCCTTCTCCAGCGCCCCCTGCTCGTCCCCCCGCAGCAGCGACTGCAGCACGTGGCCACCCAGGCAGCCGGTGGTGGCGATCACCCCTTCGCTGTGACGGGCCAGGAGCTCCCAGTCGAGCCGGGGCTTGTAGTAGTAGCCCTCGAGGAACGCCAGGCTGGCCAGCTTGATGAGGTTGCGGTAGCCGGTGTCGTTCTCGGCGAAGAGGCAGAGGTGGTAGTAGAGCTTCTTCCCGCCCTCGGTGTCGCCGCCCGAGTCGTCGAGGCGCCCCCGCCGGGTGGGCCGCTCGAAGCGGGTGTCGTGGGCCATGTAGGCCTCAGTGCCGATGACCGGGTTGACCCCCTGGCGGCGGCACTCGGCGTAGAAGTCGAGCACCCCGTACATGTTCCCGTGGTCGGTGATGCCGAGGGCGGGCTGGCCGTCAGCGGCGGCCGCGGCCACGACGTCGGCGATCCGGGCCGCCCCGTCGAGCATCGAGAACTCGGTGTGCTGGTGGAGGTGGGTGAAGCTGCTCCGCAACGACTTCTCCCCTGCTGTGGACAAGTGGTCCACACGCCTGTGGATGAGTTACACGGCTGTGATTCCGCCGATGAAACCTAGTCCGCTCCCCACCCGCGATGTCGAAGCCCAGAGTCACCCCGGCCGCCCCGCAGCCAAGATGAAGTCGCCGCTGGCGCCAGGCCCGCACCGCGACGCCGGAAGCGCCGAAGACGCCCGACCGCTCGACCGGAAGCAGGAACCGCCGCGGGCCTCCGGCGCGTACCGCCATGTGGGAAGCGCCACAGAGGCCCAACCGCTCGCCGCGAGGGAAGCACCAGCGACGAGCGGCCAGTCGAGCGGAAAGCGAGCAAAGCGAGCGCGGAGCGAGACCAGAAGCGCGGAAAGCGAGCAAAGCGAGCGGGGAGCGAGACCAGAAGCGCGGAAAGCAAGCGGAGCGAGCGCGGAGTGAGACCAGAATCAGAGGTACTGGCCCATGGACGAGCCGTCGGGGCTGCGGGCCCCCGGCGGCAGGCCCCGCTGGTTCATCTGCTCGAGCTGCTGGCGGGCCGCCATCTGCTGGGCGAACAGCGTCGCCTGGATCCCGTGGAAGAGACCCTCGAGCCAGCCCACCAGCTGGGCCTGGGCGATGCGGATCTCGGCGTCGCTCGGGTCGTCGCCGATCGGCAGGGCCAGCCGGTTGAGCTCGTCGGCCAGGTCCGGGGACAGGCCGGATGCGAGCTCGTGCACGCTGGTCTCGTAGATCTCCTTGAGTCGGGTCCGGCTGGCGTCGTCGAGCGGCGCCTGGCGGACCTCGTCTAGCAGCTGGCGGATCATCGAGCCGATGCGCATCACCTTGGCCGGCTCGTCGACCGACTCGGAGCGCTCGAGGTCGGTGCCGGCCGACCCTTCCAGCACCTCGACGGCGTCGGCGGGTACCGGCTCGGCCGGTGCTCCAGTGTCGGGGGCGGCCGGATCCGAGGCGTCTGCAGGCATAGCCGGCATCATGCCCGCGCCGCCAGCAACGGCACACGCATCTCGGCCGGCGTGAGCGAACCGTGCCGGGCCTGCAGCCGGTACGGACCGGTGTCGGCCGGGTCATGGAAGGCGACCGGGTCGATGGCGGCCATCACCACGTCACCGAAGCGGGCGGCCGCCGATTCGCTGACCGACGGGCCGAACCAGCCGTCGGCGATGACCTGGGCCCGGGTACGGACCCAGGCCCGCCCGCCGTGGGCCTCGACGGCCGCCTCGAGCAGGGCGTCGGCCCTTCCGGGCCGGGCGTGGAGCCACCGGAAGCGTCCCTCGCCGGACAGCAGCTCCACCTCGGCCAGGACCTCCTCGGCGATGGTGACGATGGCGTCGCCCACCTGCACCTGGCCGTGGTCGGCCGTGACGACGAGGGCTGCGTCGGGCGGAAGGGTGGCGATCAGGTCGGCCACCAGCCTGTCGACGGCGACCAGTTCGGCCTCGTAGAAGTCGGTCAGCCCGTATTCGTGGGCGACCTTGTCGATGCCGTCGTAGTAGGCGTAGACGAACGGCTCGCCCACCCGCAGCGCCCGCCGCACCTCGGTCACCAGCGTGCTGGGCACGCGGTAGCCGGTGAAGCGCACGTCCGACAGATGGGCGGCGGTGAAGCCGGTGCCGGCGAACTCCGTTCGGGTGATCACCGGGGGCCGCCGGCCGAGGAAGGACAGGCGGTCCTGGATGCCGGCGGGAGGGATCTCCGTGCGGGCATCGCCGGCGGGCGTCTGCCAGCGCAACACGTTGAGGACGTCGCCCCGCACGTTGATGCGATAGCCCACCACGCCGTGCTCGCCGGGCGGCGAGCCGAGGGCGAGCGAGCTGAGGGCGGTGGCCGTGGTGGACGGGGCGACGGTCAGGATGGGGCCGCCGGACATCGCCGCCATCGTGGGCGCGGCAGTGAGGCGTTCCTCCAACTGCTCGAAGCCGAGCCCGTCGACGGCGAGCAGCACCACCTGCGCCGCACCCCAGGCCGCTTCGGGGAACCAGGCCGGGCGCCGGGCCGGAGGTTCGAGGATGGTGGGCACCACGTTCGACAAGCAGGGACCGGCGTAATCCGGTATGAGCGGCTCCATGTCGGGCTCGACCGTAGAGTTGTACAGGTGAAGGTGTCGACCCGGGGCGACTATGCAGCACGGGCGCTCCTGTCACTGGCGCTGCACGGCGATCGGGAGGGTCCCACCTCGGTCCGCGACATCGCCGAGCGGACGGGTCTCCCCCAGCCCTACCTCGAGCAGATCCTGCTCGCCCTCAAGGGTGCCGGCCTGGTGCGCTCCAAGCGGGGGGTGGGGGGCGGCTACGTGCTGGCCCGGTCGCCGGGAGAGATCACGCTCGGCGAGATCGTGTCGGCGGTCGACGGTCCGATCGTGGTCGGCGACTTCGGCCTTCCGCACGAGAACGGCGCCTGCGACCACGAGGGCCAGTGCGTGCTGCTCGACCTGTGGGCCCACGTGGGCGACCACATGCGGGTCGTGCTGGACTCCTTCACGCTGGCCGACTGCATCGACCGGGCCCGCAACTTCGCCCCGAACTCCTTCCCCTCCCCCGTCGAGAGCTGACCGCGGCCCGACTCGCTTTGTGGCAAGCAGACGACTCCTGAGGTCGCGAGCGCGCCGATAACCGAAGGAGGGTGTTGGCGCCTCGCCGGCGTGACCGCTTTGTGGCGAACAGACGACCGCTGACGTCGTAAGCGCGCCAGTAAGTAGCGGGCGGCTCGCTGTCCCACCTCGTCGGCATCCTCCCCGTCCGTGGACGCACGGAAGATCGGGCGAGTGGCAGCGAGCCAGCACGGCTTGGTCACCCGCGAGCAAGCCACCGAGCACGGCCTGACCGCTCGGCAGATCACGTCGAGACTCACGACCGGTCGCTGGATCGCGCTCCGCCCGAACGTCTACGCCGTCGCCGGATCGCCTGCCACCAGACAGCAGGCAATCCTGGCGGCCTGCCTGTCGTGCCGGGCGCCGGCGTCGCACCTGACGGCGGCCGACCTCTGGGGCCTCGGCTTCCCCGCTCCGACCCAGATCGACCTGCTGACCACGGGCCGTCGCATCACCCAGGACGGTATCCAGGGCCACCGATCCCGCACGGCGGCCGACGGCGACTGCACGATCCTGCACTCGATCCCGATCACGTCCCCGGCGCGCACGCTCGTCGATGTCGCCGGCACCGTCCACCCGACCCGCCTCGGCCCTCTCGTCCGCGACGCCGTACGACGCGGCGTGGTTCGGCTCCGAGACCTGCGGGCTGCCCACGAGCGGGTCGACAGCGGTCCCGGCCGACGGCCGACCCGGGTCCTGCGCAGGGTGCTCGCCGAGACGTTCGACGATGCGCTGGGAGACAGCGAGCCGGAGCTGGACGTCCTCAGGCTCGTCGAGCGGGCCGGGTTGCCCCTGCCCAAGCTGGGCCACGACGTGCTCGCCGGGGGCTGGCGCTATCGGCTGGATCTCGCCTGGCCGGCCCATGCAGTCGCCGTCGAGTTCGATGGCTGGGCGCACCACAAGGGTTACGACGCCTTCCACGACGACCGGCAACGCACGCGGCGCCTCGTAGCCGCCGGGTGGACGATCGTCCCAGCCACCGCGCACACCCCCGACCGCGAGCTCGTGGCCGACCTCCGGATGCTGCTTTGTGGTGAGCCGACGCCCACTGACGTGGTCGGGCCGCCACAAAGTGATCAGCCGTCGCGGCGGCGTGGGCGGTGAACGCGCCGGCCGGCGGTTTGTGGTGCGCAGAGCACCCAGGTGAGCGACGGCCAGCCACAAACGCGAGCTCGTCGCTTCCAGTGACGCTTTTCGCCGGCGGACGACCCCAGAGGTCGCGAGCGCGCCACAAAGTGTCAGCGGGCGGGAGGTCAGCTGAGACGGGCGAGGGCGTCCACGAGGTCGGGGGGAAGGGGCGACTCGAAGGCCACGCGGGCGCCCGACCCAGGGTGGTCGAACGCCAGCGAGCGGGCGTGCAGGAAGGGGCGGGGGACGGAGAAGGCCTGGCGGGCGCCCCGATAGCGGGGATCGCCCACGATCGGATGGTCGATGGCGGCGAGATGGACCCGGATCTGGTGGGTGCGACCCGTCTCGAGCCGACAGGCCAGCAGCGACACCTCGACCGGTTCGGTGAAACGTCGTTCGACGTCGTAGCGGGTGCGGGCCTCGCGGCCCGAGGTGCTGACGGCCATCCGGGTGGGATCGCGCTTCGACCGGCCGATCGGGGCATCGACCATCCCGGAGGCGGGCTCGGGTGTGCCCCAGACGAGCGCGGCGTAGCGCCGCTCGACGGTGCGGGCCCCGAGTTGGGCCACCAGCGACTCGTAGGCGGCTTGGGTGCGGGCCACCACCAGCAGCCCGGACGTTCCCTTGTCGAGCCGGTGGACGATGCCCGGTCGGGCCGCCTCGCCGACGCCGGCCAGCTCGGGGTAGCGGGCCAGCAGGCCGGCCACCAGCGTGCCGGTGAGGTTTCCCGCCCCCGGATGCACGACCAGGGCGGCCGGCTTGTCGACGACGATGACGTCGTCGTCGGCGTGCACCACCGGCACCACCACGTCGGGCTCGGCCCGGAGGCCGGCGGCGGTGGGATCGGGCTCGGGGAGCTCGACGTCGAGCTGGTCGCCCTCCGCCAGCCGCGACGAACGGCTCGTCACCGCCTTGCCCCGGAGCTGCACCGCGCCGGCGTCGACGAGCTCGGCCACCTCGGAGCGGGGCAGCCCGGTGAGCATGGCCACGGCCCGGTCGACCCGCTCCCCGGCCAACGCGGCCGGAACGACCGTCCTCACCCGCCTCGCCCGACGCCGGGTGGCCGGCCAGGTGCGGGGGGAGCGCCGACCGGCTCCGCCCCATCGGCACCCGCCGGCTCCCGCCAGGCGGTGTAGGCCAGGAGCACGGCACCGATGGTGATCGCCGAGTCGGCGACGTTGAAGACGGGCCACCAGCGAGCGTCCACGAAGTCGATCACGGCACCGCCCAGGAACCCGCCCCGGCCGGCCCGGAACAGCCGGTCGAGCAGGTTGCCGGCGGCGCCACCCACGATCAGCCCCAGGGCGGCCGTCTGGACCAGTCCCACGGCGCGGTGGCGGTTGCGGAGCAGGACGAGGACGACCACGGCCGCCGCCAGGGCGATCAGGGACGTGTAGCGCGAGCCCAGCCCGAAGGCGAGGCCCTGGTTGAACACCAGGTCGAGACGGAGCGGTCCGACCAGCTGGATGACCCGGCCACCGTCGAGGTGGTCGAGGGCCAGGCGCTTGGCGAGCTGGTCGAGGACGACGACGCCCAGGGCGACGGCCCCGATCAGCGGCGCGACAGACCGCCGCTCTTGCACTGGACGCAGAGCGCCGCGTACGGCAGCGCCCGGAGGCGCTCCTTGGGGATGTTGGTACCGCACTTCTCGCAAATCCCGTAGGTGCCGGCCAGGATCTTGTCGAGCGACCGGTCGATCTCCTCGATGGAGGCCAGCGCCTGGGCCGACAGCGCCAGGTCCCGCTCCCGCTCGACGTTCATGCTGTCGCCCTGGCCCGACTCCTCGTCGAACTGCACGTCTCCCGGGTCCCGGTCGAGCGCCAACTGGTCGGCCTCGGCCCGCAACGAGGTGGCCTGGCGGGTGTAGTTGTCCCGTTCGTCGAGGAGCGCCTTGCGCTGGCCCTCGAGGAACTTGTCGAGGGTGGCCGACGGCTTGGCCGCCACCGGCTTGGCCGAGGCTGGCTTGTCGGCGGCCGACGGCTTGGGCGCGGCCTTGGGGGCGGCGGCGGGCCCGGCCTCCGGGGTGGCCTTCTTGGCGGGCACGGCCGTGCCGTCCGCCGTGCCGGCGCTGCTTGCGGACTTCGTGCTTCGGGGCATCGATCGGTCGCCTCTCGCCTACGGGGAGCGGTGGACGCTACCGGTCCCACGCCAAAAGCGGCAACGGTGGTCAGGACCCGCCGGTCGCCTCCGCCGCCAGTGCGTGGAGCGACACCGTCAGTGACCGACCGTCGGCCAGCTCGAGGCGGTGACCCTCGGCCAGGCCGTGGACCGACGTCGGATGGTGCCCCGTGGCCGGAGCGTGCTCGAGGATCACCAGGTCGGTCGCCAGGGTCTCGGTGGCCAGCAGCTCCCGATGGGTCCGCAGGGCCGTCTCGATCTCGGCATGGTGAGGCTCGACCAGGAGCCGGATCCGGTCGGAGACGTCGAAGCCGAGCGTGCGCCGGAGCTCGTTGACCCCCCGGATCACGTCGCGGGCCATGCCCTCGGCCTCGAGCTCCGGCGTGACGTCCAGATCGAGGCGCACCAGGCCCCGCCCGGCATCGAGCGAAGCGCTGGACGCCGGATCGTCGGCGATCAGCTTCCTCGTGAACTCCTCGGGACCGAAGCGGTGGTCGAGCACGGTCAGCTCGGTGCCGTCGGCTGACAGCTCGTAGTTCCCCTGCTTCATGGCCGCCACCACCTTGGGCGTGTCGGCCCCCAGCTGGCGGCCGACCGTCTTGAGGTCGACCTCGACACGCTCCGTGCCCAACGCCCCGGCCGGCAGCAGCTCGACCGTCTTGACGTTCACCTCGTCGGCGATCAGGCGGAGGAACGGACGGAGCACGTCAGCCCCCGCCATGGAGACCGAGAGCACCGACAGCGGCTGGCGGACCCGCACGCCGCTCGCCTTGCGCACCGACGACGCCGCCGAGCAGACCGAGCGGACCGTCTCCATGGCCGCCACCAGCGCCGGGTCGGCGGGCAGCGCCGCCGAGGAGGGCCAGTCGACGAGGTGCACCGACTCGGCGCCCGTGAGATCGCGGTACACCTTCTCGGTGAGCAGGGGCAGCAGCGGCGCCGCCACCTGGCACAGGACGTGCAGGACGGTGTGCAGGGTGTCGACGGCGGCCTGGTCGCCCGCCCAGAAGCGGTCCCGGGAGCGGCGGATGTACCAGTTGTTGAGGGCGTCGAGGAACGAGGCGATCGACCCGCACGCCCCCGACAGGTCGTAGGCGTCGAGCTGCCGCTCGACGTCGTCGACCAGCGCCGCGGTGCGGGCCAGCACGAACCGGTCGAGCACGTGGTCGCTGCCGGTCGCCGGCTCGCCCACCGTGTCGGCGGCGTTGGCGTAGAGGGAGAGGAAGTACCAGGCGTTCCAGATCGGCAGGAGGACCTGGCGCACCGCCTCCTTCATGGGCCGGCGGTCGGCGACCATGTCGCCGCCGCGCACCGCCGCGCTCGACAGCAGCGCCCAGCGCATGGCGTCGGCGCCGAGCGTGTCGAACACCTCGATCGGATCGGGGTAGTTGCGCAGCCGCTTCGACAGCTTCTTGCCGTCATCACCCAGCAGGACGCCGTGGACCACACAGGTCTTGAAGGCGGGCCGGTCCAACAGGGCGGTGGCCAGCACGTGGAGGTTGTAGAACCAGGCCCGGGTCTGGCCGATGTACTCGACGATGAAGTCGCCCGGGAAGTGGGTCTCGAACCACTCGCCGTTCTCGAACGGGTAGTGCACCTGGGCGAAGGGCATCGACCCGGACTCGAACCAGCAGTCGAGGACGTCCTCGACCCGCCGCATGGTGGAGCGGCCGGTGGGGTCGTCCGGGTTGGGCCGGGTGAGCTCGTCGATCATCGGCCGGTGCAGGTCGGTCGGGCGCACGCCGAAGTCGGCCTCCAGCTGGTCGAGCGAGCCGTACACGTCGATGCGGGGGTAGGCGGGGTCGTCGCTCTTCCACACCGGGATGGGCGAGCCCCAATAGCGGTTCCGGGTGATCGACCAGTCGCGGGCTCCCTCCAGCCACTTGCCGAAGCTGCCGTCCTTGACGTGACTCGGGACCCAAGCGATCTCTTGGTTGAGCTCGAGCATGCGGGTCTTGACCGCGGTCACGTCGACGAACCACGACGAGACCGCCTTGTAGACCAGCGGCGTGTCCGTCCGCCAGCAGTGCGGATAGGCGTGCACGTAGGTGTCATGGCGGACGACCACGCCCTTGGCCTTGAGGTCGCGGATCACCTCGGGGTTGGCGTCGAAGACCTGCATCCCCTCGTAGGCCGGCACCTCGGCGGTGAAGCAGGTGCGCTCGTCGACCGGGCAGACCACCGGGATGCCGACGGCGTCACAGGCCCGCTGGTCGTCCTCGCCGAAGCCCGGCGCCAGGTGCACGGCGCCCGTTCCGTCCTCCACCGAGACGAAGTCGGCGGTGATCACCCGGAAGGCGTTGGGGGTGTCGGCGAACCACGGGAACAGCGGCGTGTAGCGCCGGCCGGCCAGCTCCGAGCCCTTCAGGGTGCCGACCCGAGTCGCGCCGGCCAGCTCCTTCTCGTACTTGGGGATGGTGGCCTCGCCGATGATGTAGCGGGTGCCGTCCTCGTCGAACACGGCGTAGTCGATGTCGGCCCCGACGGCGACGGCCAGGTTGGAGGGGAGCGTCCAGGGGGTGGTGGTCCACACCAGCAGGCGCTCACCGGTCTCCAGTTCGAAGAAGACGGTGAGGGCCGGGTCCTGGCGGTCGCGGTAGGCGTCGTCGAGGCGGGTCTCGAAGTTCGACAGGGGCGTCTGGCACTCCCAGCAGTAGGGCAGGACCTTGTAGTCCTCGTAGACGAGGCCCTTGTCGTGCAAGGTCTTGAAGGCCCACATGACGCTCTCCATGAACGGGGGATCGAGCGTCTTGTAATCGTTGGCCATGTCGACCCAGCGGGCCGAACGGGTGACGTAGGAGTGCCAGACGTCGGCGGTGGTGCCCACCAGCGACCGGCAGTAGTCGTTGAAGCGGTCGATGCCGTACGCGGTGATGGCGGCCCGACCGGACACCCCGAGCTCCTGCTCGGCCGCCATCTCCACCGGCAGCCCGTGGGTGTCCCATCCGAAGCGCCGCTCGACCCGGTAGCCGCGCATGGTCTTGTAGCGGGGCACGGCGTCCTTGATGAACCCCGTGAGCAGATGGCCGTAGTGCGGAAGGCCGTTGGCGAAGGGGGGGCCGTCGTAGAAGACGAACTCCTCGCCCCCCTCCCGCCGGGCGATCGACCGCTCGAAGGTCCCCTGCTCGTCCCAGGAGGTGATGACGGCCCGTTCGATCGCCGGGAGGTTGGGTGACGGTTCGACCTCGGGATACCGGCGGGAGGGGGCCATGGGCGCCAACTCTAGAGAGGGCCGCCCGCCTCTCCCGAAGGGTTGCCTCGACGGCCTTGGGGCCCGGTGGCGTCAGCCCCGGTTCCGCCGCAGCCGGAAGCGGCTCTCGTCGGGCTGGTCGTCGAACGCCGGGTGCTCCTGGGTCGGCTCCAGGTCGCGAGGCCCGAGAGGCTCGGTGTCGGTGACGGCGCGACGCAGCTCGGCCAGGAACGGATCGTCCTCGGGCTCGTCGGGGATGGACACCGAACGCCAGTCCATCTGCTGCGGTCGGGACGGCTCGTCGTCGGCGGTCGCCTGCGTCGGCTCAGCCGATCCCGGATCGGGCCGGCCGTGGCCTTCGTCGCCGCCGGTCGGGTCCGCCGCCCCTGCCTCGCCTTCGTCCCGGGTGGCGGCCAGGTTGATCGCCTCGGTCTCGCCGGTGTCGGCCATGCTCACGTCGATCACCGTGTCGTCGCCCACCCGGCGGTCGCCCGGTTCGGCGGAGGTCGCGCCGTTGCCGGACTCGAGCAGCACGCCGGCCTCGCGCAGGGCGTCGGCCAGCTCGGCCCGCGCCCGGGTCAGGACGGGGTCGGAGCGCCCGGCTTCGACCAGTTCTTCGTCGGACGGACCTGCGGCGGCGGCGCCCAGGTAGGGCAGGTCGCCGGAGGGATCCTCGACGGCCCGGTCGAACAGGCGGGGGGCGGGCTCGCCCCGCGGCCCCTCATCGGCATCAGCCACCGTCTCGACCTGGGTGTCGGCACCGTCGGGCTCGGTGGCGGCCACCGGAGCCGGCTCGTCCTCGACCGGGTCGACGGTGGCGGGTGCGGCGGCGCGCCGAGCCACGGCGAGGTCGGCGATCCAGGGAGGCATGCCCTGCGCGCCGGCGTCGAGGGCGCCGAGCTGGGCCTCCAGCTCCGACCGCAACCTGGCCCGGCCATCGTCCTGGTACGCCTCCATGGCCTCGATCTGACCGACGAGCTCGTCGCGCCGCACCTCCAGGCCGGCCAGCTCCTCCCGCTCCCG
>DASXLH010000094.1:0-4255 GCA_036496335.1 Acidimicrobiales bacterium | reverse complement strand
CGGGACAGACGGAAGAAGTAGTTCTCCTCGGCGAGCACCTCGAGCGGGGTGTGGTGGATCGGGCAGTTGCGATCGGGGGCCTGCGCCTCGGTGTAGTAGTCCTCGCAGGCCACGCAGTAGAGGCCCTCATAGCTGTCGAGCTCGATGTGGCCGTTGTCCCGGATCTTGGTGAGGAAGGCCTGGACCGAGGCGTAGTGGCGCGGCTCGCTGGTGCGGATGAAGTCGTCGTTCGAGATGTCGAGCTGCTCCCAGGCCCGGCGGAACCGCTCACTGTTGAGGTCGGCCATGGCCTGGGGGGTGAGGCCGGCGGCCTCGGCGGAGCGCTGGACCTTCAGGCCGTGCTCGTCGGTGCCGGTGAGGAAGAAGACGTCGTCGCCGAGCAGGCGGTGCCAGCGGGCCATGGCGTCGGTGTTGACGGTGGCGTAGGCGTGGCCGATGTGGGGCGCGTCGTTGACGTAGTAGATCGGCGTCGTGACGTAGAAGGGGCGGGCCACGGCCCGAAAGGTACCGGCCGTGCCTCCCGAACCCGACCGGGTTCGGTCCCGTTCCTCCGTCAGCCTGGAGGGAGGGGCCCGGGATCGTTGGCCAGGGCATACACCCGCCGCCGGGCGACGCCGAAGGTGGCCGCCACCTCGGCCACCGCGTCCCGGGTGGACGCACCCGCCGCGGTCGCGGCCGCCAGGGCGGCGAGCAGGTCTTGGTCGCCGACCTCCGGGGCCGGGCCGGCGCCGCCGAGCACGACCACGTACTCGCCCCGGGGCTCGACTTCGCCCGCCCGCTGGACCGCTGCGCCCAGGTTTCCCCGCCACACCTCCTCGTGCAGCTTCGTCAGCTCTCGGGCCAGCGCCACCGGCCGATCAGGGCCGCACGCCGAGCTCAGATCGGTCAGCGTCCTGGCCAGCCGGTGCGGGGCCTCGTAGAGCACCACCGTGCGCTCCTCGGCGGCCACGGACGTCAGCAGGAGGCGCCGCTCGGCCCCGGAACGGGGCAGAAAGCCCTCGAAGACGAAGCGGTCGGAGGCCAGACCGCTGGCCACCAGACCGGCGATGGCGGCCGTGGGTCCGGGAACGACGCGCACCTCGTGCCCGGCGTCGACGGCGGCGCGCACCAGGCGCTCCCCCGGATCCGAGATGCCGGGCGTGCCGGCGTCGGTGACCACCGCCACCGTCTCCCCGGCGGCGAGCCGCTCGAGCACCTGCCTGGCGGCGGCCGCCTCGTTGTGGCCGTGGGCGGCCAGCAGACCCTTCGCCTTGACCCCGGCCGACTTCAGGAGGCGTCCGGTGTGCCGGGTGTCCTCGCACACGACCAGGTCGGCATCGGCGAGGGCGGCCACGGCCCGGGGCGAGAGGTCGCCGAGGTTCCCGATCGGTGTGGCCACCAGCACGAGGGAGCCGGTCACGAGCACCGGGCCCGGCGCGCCGGCCTGACGCAGGGCGTGCTCATCGAGCCTCCAGCACGTCGCCCACGTGGATGCCCCATCGGGCGAAGCTCCCGGCCTCGGCCTCGAGCACGGCCTTGGCCCGGAACCGTGGCCGCCCGATGCGGAAGGGGCGCATCGTGGTGATGGCCAGCACCTTGGAGTCGGCGTCGAGGTAGGCGACGTCGATGGCGAAGTCCATCGCCAGGGTGTGCACGGCAAAGGCGGGCAGGAGGAGCATGGCGCCATCGATCCCGTCCCGCCCGATCAACCCCTGCCGGCGTGAGGCCCGGGTGGCGGCCACCTCGACGGGGGCCAGCACCTCGTCCTCCCTGCACAGCCACGGCATTGCCACCTCCGATGCTGACGACACGCGACGGGGAGCAGCGTGGTCGACCGATCGGGGGGTCGACGCTCCGAGACCATCCCGCGGGCGGGCGGGCCCGCGGCTTCATCATGCGTCGCCCGGAGGCAGCGCCTCCGGTGGGGGTGGGTCAGGCGGCCCGCGACCGAGCGTGTTCGAGACGGGCGTCCAGGACGGGCGAGCGACCGGAGACGTACGCCTGCAGGTCGAGGGCGAGGTCCTCGAGGAGATCGGGGTCCTTGCAGGCCAGGGCCAACAGCACGGTTCGGGCCGTCGTCCGTCGCTGCGGGTCCGCCCGGCCGGGCCGGGTGGCCTCCCGGCAGCCGTGCAGTCCGGCAAGAAGGCCCTCCATCGGCAGCGCGGCAGCCCACTCCCGGGTCGCCTCGGCCAGATCGTCGACCCAGCCGTCCGTGCTCTCGGCACAGCGGAGGAGGTCGGCCTTGCAGGCATCGCGGTCGGGTGAGGTCACCCGGACGAGTGAACCGGTCGAAGGCAACGGGACCTTCACGCGTCGGTGAACGCTCCGTTACGGATCGTGAGAACATCGGCAGCGTTGCCGTCTCGGCGGCGATGGCCGGCAGGGAGCAGGGGGATACGTTGGCGTGATCGTCGACCGCCCAGCCCCAGGACCTCGTTGAGCACGCCCGAGACACGGATGGACGACGGGTCGCAAGCGGTGCGGCATCGCAAGCGGCTCTTCGTCGATACGACGCCGCTCCGGCGCTATCCCGACTTCCGCAAGATCTGGATCGGCCAGATCATCTCCGGCCTGGGCAGCCAGCTCACGATCGTGGGGGTGGCCTACCAGGCCTACCGACTCACGGGCTCGACCCTGGTGGTCGGGCTGGTGAGCCTGGTGCAGCTCATCCCGCTCCTGTTCGGCTCTCTCTGGGGCGGAGCCGTCGCCGATTCGACCGACCGGCGCCGGCTGCTGCTCATCACCCAGGTGGCGCTGGCGACCACCAGCGCCGGTCTCGCCCTCAACGCGATGACGCCACATCCCCACCTGTGGCCCCTCTTCGTCTGCACGGCGGCGTCGGCCTGCTTCCAGGGCATCGACGGACCGACCCGCAAGGCGGCGCTTCCCATGCTCGTGCCCGCCGCCGATCTGCCGGCCGCGCTCGCCCTGCAGCAGGTGGTCTTCCAGTTGGCCTTCGTGGCCGGTCCGGCGATCGCCGGCCTGCTCATCGCCGCCACGGGCCTCAGCGTGGTGTTCTGGCTCGACGTGGCCAGCTTCGGCGCGGCCTTCATCGCCGTCCTGCTGCTCCCCCCGCTGGTCCCGAGCGGCGGGGGACGCAAGGCCGACTTCGCCTCGGTGGTCGAGGGTCTCAGGTACCTGAAGCATCACCGGACCCTGGCCTCGACCTACTGGATCGACCTCAACGCCATGGTCTTCGGCATGCCTCGGGCCGTGTTCCCGGCGCTGGCCCTGGGCCTCTACGGCGGTGGCGCCGTCACCCTCGGCCTTCTCTACGCCGCGCCCGGCGCCGGGGCCCTGATCGGCGCGCTCCTCACCGGCTGGGTCTCCCGCGTGCACCGCCAGGGTCGCGCCGTCGTCGCCGCCGTCATCGTGTGGGGCGGATCGATCGCGGTGTTCGGCCTGGTTCCCGTGCTGTGGGTCGGCCTGCTGTTCCTCGCGCTGGCCGGGGCCGCTGACGTGGTGTCGGCGGTCTTCCGCAACTCCATCCTCCAGATGAACGCTCCAGAGGAGCTGCAGGGCCGCCTGGCCGGGACGTTCATCGCGGTGGTCACCGGGGGCCCACGCCTGGGCGACGCCGAGGCGGGCGCCGCCAGCGCCGTCGGAGGTCCCCAGTTCGCGGTGTGGTCCGGCGGTCTGCTCTGCATCGCGGGGGTCGGCGTCATCGTCTGGCGGATGCCCGAGCTCTGGCGTCAGGACTCCTCTGCCCTGCTCGCCCACCGCACCGAGCTGACACCGGCCGGCGCCGTCACGACGGGCGGCGACACGCCGGGGGCCATCACCCCGCTCGACGTCACATCGACCTGACCCTCATCGCCCCCGACCCGAACTCGGTGCGCCAGACGCCGGATCTTGGCGTCTGGCGCACCGAGTTGCGGTTCTCGGGCCCGCTGATCAGGGGTTGCAGGTGTAGAGCCCGTCCGGTCCGGGGACCGAGATGAGCTTCAGGTTCTCCCACTTGTAGAGGAACGTGCAGGTGACCTGGGGGTTCGGCTTCGTGCCGTCGCTGAACGTCAGGGGCGGCGAGATCCCGCCCAAGGTCTCCTTGTTGAACATCGAAAGGCCCCGGATGACGTCGTCGCTGGTGATCGTCGCCGTCGGCGCCGGGTTGATGTTGGCGATGGCCTTGGCGAACTCCTTGCCGCCACCCCAGGCGATGCACCCGCCGCTGGCGATGTCGAAGTCCTTGCCACCCGCCAACCAGTTCGAGTGGCTCACCGCCAACGCCTCGTTCAGCTCCTTCGTCGCCGGGATCGTGGTGTCGAGGCAGTTCCAG
>DASXLH010000093.1:0-2249 GCA_036496335.1 Acidimicrobiales bacterium | reverse complement strand
TGACCTGCTCGAGCGGCACGTAGCGCTGACCGTCGGGGAGCACCACGAAGCGGGGCAGCAGGTCGGGCACCTTCACCCGGGCGAAGCGCCGCACGCCCGAGTCGGGATCGGCGACCAGCACCCCGAGGTTGAGCGACAGGTTCGAGATGTAGGGAAAGGGATGTCCGGGATCGACGGCCAGCGGCGTCAGCACCGGATAGACGTCCCGCTCGAAGACGTCGACCAGGTGGGCCCGGTCGTCGGCCCCGAGCGTGAACCAGTCGGCGAGCTGCACGCCGGCTTCGGCCAGGCCTGGCCCCACCTCGGTCAGGAAGACGCGGTCGAGGTGCCCGATCAGCTGCACGACACGGTCACGGATCGCCGCCAGCTGCTCGATCGGCGTCATGCCGTCGGGGGTGACCGCCCCCAATCCGGCGGCCACCTGGTCCTTCAGGGCGGCCACCCGGACCTGGAAGAACTCATCGAGGTTCTGGGCGAAGATCGCCAGGAACTTCACCCGTTCGAGCAGCGGGGTGCCGGGGCTGTCGGCCATCGAGAGAACCCGGGTGTTGAAATCGAGCCAGGCCAGCTCTCGGTTGAGGAACCGCCCGCCCGACTCCGGCCGGGGCCAGGTCTCGATGAAGCTCTCGAGCTGGACGGTCACACCAGGAATCTACAAACGAACCCAACCCCTCCGCCTCGCCCGCCGAGGGTGGCCGGTCAGCTCCGGTAAGCCGGATCGGGCGGGGCCTGCTCGTCGGGCAGGCCCAGGTCCCACTCGAGGATCAGGTTCTCGCGCTCGGCGTCCCGGGCGATGCGCTCACGGTTGCGCCGGAACTGCGGGTCGTGGGGCGGGAGCAGGAGCAGGCGGGCCATCACCCGCTGACGCAGCTCGTCGATCACCTTGGGGTCGCCGAAGTCGGACTGGACCTCCCAGTGGGGGGCCACCGGGCCGAGGTACATCACACGGATATGGCCCTGGGGAGGACCTTGGTCGGCGATGGGAGTGGTCGACATCGGCGGCGACGCTACCCGGCCGAGGGTCCCGCACCCGAAGCGCGACACCTCTACCAGGATATTCACAGGTTGTTTCGGCCCGCGATTCGGTCCGAAGGGGTCCGACGTCCGTACAGTATCTGTCGTCCAAGCCACGGAGGGCCCCACCCATGCAGAACTGGATGCAGCACGGGCGCTGCCGAGAGCTCAGCCCGAGCACCTTCTTCCCCGGGGACGGTGTCGGCGTCGAGATCGCCCGTCGGGTGTGCGCCGAGTGCGCCGTCCGGGAGCCCTGCCTCGAGTACGCCCTCGCCGAGCGCATCGACCACGGCGTCTGGGGCGGCACCTCCGAGCGTGAGCGCCGCCGGATCCTCCGTCGTCGCCGCCTCGAGACGCGCGTCGACCTGTAGGACGGCGAAGGCCGGACGTAGGGCGCCAGCCGGGAGATCGGTCTCCGCTGGCCCCGCCCGGTTGGCGCGATGACCCTGCTCTGCCCCGTCAACATCAGCGAAGGGCGCTCCCAGCCCGTTCTCGACGCGCTGGTGTCCGCCACCGGTGACGACCTGCTCGACCTGCACGTCGACCGGGACCATCACCGGTCCGTGTTCACCGTCGTGGGCCCCGAGGCCCCGAGGCGCCTGGCTCGGATCGCCGTCGAGCGGATCGATCTCCGCCTCCACGCCGGCGCCCACCCCCGCCTCGGCGTCATCGACGTGGTGCCGTTCGTCCCCCTCTCCGGCTCGACGATGGCCGACGCGGTCGAGGCCCGCGCCGCCGCGATCGGGTGGCTGGCGTCCGAGCTCGGCATCCCGGCCTTCGCCTACGGCGCGGACGCGCCGTCGTTGCCGGAAGTGCGGCGCCGGGCCTTCCGGGATCTGGCCCCCTCGGCCGGCCCGGACGACCCCCATCCGAGCGCCGGGGCCGTCGCGGTGGGAGCACGGCTCCCGCTGGTCGCCTACAACGTCTGGCTCAGGGACGCGGATCTGGCGCTGGGCCGCGAGATCGCCGCAGCCGTGCGGTCGCCCGCCGTGCGGGCCCTGGGGCTGCGGGTGGGTGAACGGGTCCAGGTGTCGATGAACCTCGTCGACCCCGCGACGGTCGGGCCCGAGGAGGCGTTCGACGCCGTCGCCGCGCTGGCGACGGTCGCCGGCGCCGAGCTGGTTGGGCTGGTGCCCGCCGCCGTGCTACGGGCCGTACCGAGAGGCCGCTGGGCCGAGCTCGACCTCGGGCCCGACCGCACGGTCGAGGCGCGGCTGGAACGATGGAGCGCGGAT